>NZ_RQVG01000006.1:0-131449 GCF_003992195.1 Veillonella sp. 3627
AACACAGTAGTTAAGCTCGTAAACGCCGAAAGTACTTGGCTGGAAACGGCCTGGGAGGATAGGAAGTCGCTGATAAAGAAAATAAAGAAGACGCCGAAAGGCGTCTTTTTTATTTTCTTATTCAATATATTATTTTGGTCTGGCCGTTTCCAGCCAACATGACTCAAGTAATATCTATGGAAGAATACCATAGGCCTGGGATCCCCAGTGAACCACTTTCATAGGAGCATAGCGACGCATGAAAGTGTGTGAATCGGGGAGTTCCTGGCGTAAGATTTTGAAGCCCGAAGGGCGCACAAAATCCACAGTCAGGAACACATAGGAAGTTGCAAATGATGATGTACGAGGAGGGCCGTTTCCAGCCAGATTGATCAAGTAGCAACTATGGTATACCTAATAAGGCCTGGGATAAGCAGGGCTCATGATTTAAAGGAGCAAAGCGACGCATAAATCATAGAGCATCGCTTAGTTCCTGGCGTAAGATTTTGAAGCCCTAAAAGGGCGTATAAAATCCACAGTCAGGAACAAAAGGATAACGGATAAAAGCAGTGTCGTAAGGTTTTAAAGCCCGAAGGGCGCATAAAATCCACAGCTAGGAATAAATAGGAAGTTGCAACTGACAAAGTACAAAGAGAGCCATTTTCTTCAAACAATAATAATTTAGGGCAATATAAAAGACCATAATGAACTATATCAGTTCATTATGGTCTTTTTACATATCAATATTTAATTCGCAACCTTTACTTCTAAAGATTGACCACGAACTTTATTTTGATCCATTGCTTGCACCAATGTCTCAGGGGTTACTTCTAAATCTGTATCTTTTTGAACTGTTACTGTAAATAGTTGACCAGGTTCATAGTAAATATTTTCTCCACGCATAAAGAATCCCCCTACTAATGAAACTACTGCCGTTACAGCAACAGCACCAGTATCATCAGAACCATATCCATTTACATACCCGTTAAGTGGAATAGTTACATTATTAAGAGTTTTAATACTTGGGATATCTATAATTAAACGGCCTCCTCGACCAAACATACCATTCCCATGAGAATCAATCACTTTACCTCTAACTTCTTCACCTTTTGGAATAATGATTGTTCCATTAAGAATTAAATTATCAACAGTCCTTAGAACAAAGCTAGTATTTTTCTTACTTTTTTTAGAGCTAATAGGTTGTGTTAATTCTAGTGTAATAGGTGTATCTTTGGGAATATAAAGGTTTCCCTTAGGGATGGTTCCTATTGTCATAGACTTTGGGGATACGATATCTTTTATTCTGTTAGAAATACTATTTGGATTTTCTTGAGGCTGCTTTTCTAATGCAGGATTTATTGTAGTTTTAATAGCTACATTAATATCGTGTCCCTGCTTTGCATCTACTGTAGATGGTGATAGGCTAGCTGTTAATGCACTTACTAATAAAGCAATCATATAATACTTACGTTTCATAAAATATACCCCCTATATAATTTATAATATATAAATATGCTTACAGAATATCATAATTTAGATTATTTTTCCACTTTCTTGACTTCATATAACCATAGATGAAAAGAAAAATATAGAATTAAGAGACCATTTGTAAACCCAACAATATTCCCCAAGGTTGCCTATTGTCCTAAACCTTTCTACAAGGTATAATGAAGTAGATTATAATACGAAGTAACAATTGTACTTACGTAGAGAGGAAATTAGATAAAAAATGAAACAAGTTATGATCGCTACGGACCATATGAGTCATGTGTACCAAGACGAAATGGGCCGTGAGGTACACGCCTTACAGGATGTGAGCGTTCACATTCATGAAGGTGAGTTTGTCAGTATTATAGGGACCAATGGGAGTGGTAAAAGTACCCTTGCCAAACATTTTAATGTCCTATTGCAACCTACATCTGGTACCGTTACCGTTTTAGGAATGGATACAAAAGAAGAACAATTAATTTGGAATATTCGCCAAAATGTGGGCATGGTATTCCAAAATCCAGATAATCAAATCGTGGCAGCCATTGTAGAAGAAGATGTGGCTTTTGGTCCAGAAAACTTAGGGGTACCAGCTCCAGAAATTCGAGAACGTGTGGATGCTGCATTAGCAGCTGTGAATATGTCGGACTATGCTTTACATGGTCCGCACTTATTATCAGGAGGGCAAAAGCAACGTATCGCCATTGCTGGTGTTTTAGCGATGAAGCCGAAATGTATCATATTAGATGAGCCAACGGCTATGCTTGATCCCAAAGGACGCAAAGAAGTCATGGATACGGTGTACCGTCTCAATAAAGAAGAAGGTATCACTATCGTATATATTACGCACTTTATGGAAGAAGCAGCTTTAGCAGATCGTATCATTGTGATGAAACAAGGTAAGGTCATCGATGAAGGAGCTCCAAAAGATGTATTTATGAATGTAGATACGTTAAAAGGTCTTGGTCTAGATGTACCGGTGCCGTCAGAGATTGCGGTGCGCTTACAAGAAAAAGGGGTAACTATGCCAAAGGGCATTACTACTAATGAAGAACTAGGGGAGGCCATATGTCAATTCAATTAGAACATGTCACCTACACCTATGGACAGGGGACACCTTTTGAAAAAACGGCTCTTCACGATGTGAGCTTGACCATTCACGAAGGTGAGTTTGTAGGTATCATTGGCCATACAGGGTCTGGTAAATCCACCTTAGTTCAACATCTGAATGGTCTATTGCACCCTACCTCAGGTACCGTAACAGTCAATGGGGTGGACCTAGTAGGTAAAACAGAAACAGTAAAACAAACACGTCATAAAGTGGGTATGGTATTCCAATATCCAGAGCATCAACTCTTTGAGGAAACCATTGCTAAAGACATTGCCTTTGGACCTAAAAATTTAGGCTTTGATGAGGCAGAGGTGGACCGCCGTGTGCGAGAAGCCATGCAGTTTGTAGGTTTAGACTACGATACCTATGCAGAGCGGTCTCCCTTCCATTTATCGGGTGGACAAATGCGCCGTGTGGCTATCGCAGGGGTTATTGCCCTAGATCCAGACTATTTAATTCTCGATGAACCATCTGCTGGACTTGATCCATTTGGACGAGAAGAAATCTTTGGAGAAATTCTGAAACTACATAAGGAAAAAGGGATTACCGTTATCCTTGTATCCCATAATATGGAAGATATTTCTCGCATGGCGAATCGATTGATTGTTATGCACCAAGGGCAAGTCTTATTAGATGGCAACCCTATTGAGATTTTCCACAATGACCGTGAGAAATTACAATCTGCTGGCGTGGATGTACCACCATTGTCGCAAACATTACAATCCCTAGCAGAGCGAAACATTCCTGTCAATATTGACCGTGTCCATGTGCATGAGGCAGTAGCAGATATTTACGAGTATCTCAAGGAGGTGCACCATGCTAAGTAATATTACTATTGGCCAGTACTTTCCAGGAGATTCCTTGTTACACCGCATGGATCCACGGGCTAAGATAATAGCCACTATGATTTTCATTATCGCTATTTTCTTTGCAGACAGTTTAGTGACCTATAGCATTGTAGCAGCCTTTACTTTCGGATGTTTGGGGTTATCTCGTTTACCAGTGCGGCTGGTGTGGCTGTCTATTAAACCATTGTGGATCATCATTGTATTCACCTTGGCTATTCACGTATTCACTACACCGGGAGAATACCTATTTACCTATGGTTGGCTTCATATAAGTCGAGAAGGTCTTAATTTGGGTGGCCTTATGGCAGGACGATTGATTTTCTTAATCGTATTCTCATCCTTGTTGACCTATACAACATCGCCTATACGGTTGACGGATGGTATTGAAAGACTCCTAAATCCATGGAAACGTTTTGGTGTGCCAGCCCATGAACTAGCTATGATGATGACCATTGCCTTGCGATTCATTCCGACACTATTAGAGGAAACAGACCGTATTATGAAAGCACAAGAATCCCGTGGTGCTGATTTTACTACAGGATCCTTACTGAAACGGGCTAAAAATATGGTGCCTTTACTTGTGCCATTATTTATTAGTGCCTTCCGCCGTGCCGATGAATTGGCAGTAGCTATGGAATCTCGTTGTTACCGAGGTGGAGAAGGTCGTACACGGATGAAAGAATTACGCTATAGTCCATTAGATTTCTATGGTATTGGCGCTGTGGTGTTCGTAAGTATTCTCTTAGCTGTATTGCGGTGGGGACTTGGTATATGACAAGAACTATACAACTCATCGTCGCCTATGATGGCACAGAGCTCTGTGGATACCAACGACAACAGAATGGACCTACGGTGCAAGGCTATTTAGAGGAAGCTTTATCTAAGGTTTGCAATGAGTCTATCACGATTTACGGGTCTTCTCGGACGGATGCAGGTGTCCATGCTAGAGGACAAGTAGTGGCATTCACTACTACGGGTAAGATTCCCGTAGATAATCTAATGAGAGCCCTCATTGCCCATATGCCACCCTATATCGTGGTCCGTGAGGCACAGGAGTTGCCATCGGATTGGAATCCATGGAATTATGTGAAAGGGAAGGAATACATTTACACCATTCATAATGATGCCGTGGTGGACCCACTACAACTGCGTTATGCCTACCATGTGCGCAAACCATTGGATATATCGTCCATGAAGCAAGCCGCAAAGGCATTAGAAGGAACACATAATTTCAGTACTTTCAAAGGCCATAATACGACGATACAAGATCCAGTGAAAACCATGTACGCTGTAAAGGTATTCCAAGAGGGAACGACTGTCAGAATCCATGTATTAGGAGATGGATTCGTGTATCACATGGTGCGGAATATAGCAGGATTCTTGGTGGATGTAGGCTTAGGCCGCTTTCAACCAGAGGACGTGCTATGTATCATAGCTGGTGAGAATAGACAATTAATCGGGAAAACAGCGCCTGCCCATGGACTGTGTTTAGATACGGTGTTTACTAATGAGGCTAGCTTACAAGAGCGGGTACGGAGCATAGCGAACCTATAGGCAGACATGCAGGTATGTATAAGGAGTACAGGAAATGACTAGATGTACTTAGGGGTATGACCGATTTTGGTAGGTTACTATGAAAGTTGAAGAATAGGTACAAGTAGTTATGTAATTGCCATGAAATTGTTGTGAAACATAACATTTGTTAGTATATAAGCATAGCCCTAAGATAGGGCGTACAATGTAGGAGGTTATCATGAAAGAAGACGGAATCCACACACATATTGCGATCAAAATGCCAGAGTATATTATTGATGTAGATGAATTGGTGAATGATCCGGTGAATCGTCGTAAATTAGCTCGATTCATTATGAAACGCCATTTAGATATGGACAAAATTATTGAAGAATTTGTGAACAATCCAGAGAATGAAGCAGAATTAATGCGCTTTGCAGCATCTGTGGTATTCTCCAAAACAGGCCGCGACATGAATGAATATAGTGAAGATTTGTTGCCATTGTTCTTTGAAGAAGCAGTATACGAAGACGACTTGCTGTAGTACAAGAGTTGGGACTAGGTCCGATCCCTGTTGATTAGAGCCATATGAAATACATACGAAATACAATGAAAAGGTCCTGTGGGACCCTTTCATTGATGTATAGAGAGATATGGCCTATTGTCATGTAAAACAAGTTGGCGATTACTCTTATATGAGTAGTGTTAGCATGTATTATAGAATATAAAAAATAGAGGAAAGTTGATGCTTGGTTCAACTTTCCTCTATTTTATTTGGAGTTATTTTATATGTTATTCAGTATGTTATTCAAACCAAATGTATTTTGCCAATACAATCGCACCTAGTACATACATAAACCAGTGTACATCTTTATGACGGCCAGTGATAAACTTCATCAAAGGATATACAATAAGACCAGCGGCAACACCATTAGCAATACTGTATGTAAATGGCATTAATACAATAACTAAGTAGGCAGGGAAACCTTCTGTCCAATCGGAGAAGTCGATTTCACGGATAGCTTCCATCATTAGTGCTCCTACTAAAATAAGTACAGGAGCTGTAGCTGCATTCGGAACTAATGCGATTAATGGAGCAAAGAATAGACAAAGGATAAACATGATGCCGCAAGTAACAGCAGTCAATCCTGTACGACCGCCAGCACCTACGCCAGCAGCACTTTCAACGAATGCAGTAATTGTGCTAGAACCAAGCATAGCACCGAAGCTAACGCCAAGGGAGTCTACAATCATAGCTTTACCAAGACCTGGGAATTCACCCTTTTTAGGGTCTGCAATGCCTGCTTTAGAGGCAGTAGCAATCAGTGTGCCCATGGAGTCAAAGAGTTCAACGAAAGTAAATGAAAAGATAATAGTAATAAGTCCAACATGGAATGCTGATGAAATATCCAATTCCATAAAGGCAATTTTACTGAAATCAGGGACTGCTATAATGCTTAAAGATTCTGGTAAAGTAGCGATACCAGTTGCATAAGCAATGATAGATGTGATGATAACACCAATTAATAGAGATCCAGGGACACGACGAGCCATGAGAGCGGCAGAGAAGAACAAAGAGAAAAGAGATAAAAGCACTTCAGGGTTGCTTAAGTTTCCTAATGTTAATAAGGTTTCTGATGCAGCTGGTGCTCCATGACCTTTGGCAGTTACAATGTCGTTCAATGTGCCAGGTTGTAAGGATAAAGCGATAGTCATAAGTCCAGATAGTTTCAAACCAATGATACAAATGAACAAGCCAATACCTACGGTGATAGCAATCTTTAAAGAAGAAGGAATTGCTTCAATAATAAGTTGACGGATTTTCGTCAGAGTCAGTACAAGGAATACAAGACCAGAAATAAATACAGCACCTAATGCTGTTTGCCATGTTAACCCCATACCTAGAACCACGGTGAAGGAATAAAAAGCTAATAGGCCAACTCCTGGTGCCAAAGCAATAGGATAATTAACAAATACTCCCATGGCAATGGTGACTAAACCACCACCCAAGGCTGTAGCAATTAATACAGCATCTTTATCCATACCAGCTAGGCTTAGTAAGTTGGGAGCCAATAGCAAAATATATGCCATCGTAATAAAAGTCGTCAGTCCTGCTAGTATTTCTGTACGGACTGTAGTATTTCGCTCCTTTAAGGCGAATACGCGTTCTAACATGGTGAACCTCCTAGTAATAAATAAAATTACATCCTTATTGTAGCATAGACTAGAAGGTTAGGATAGGTTTTTTGAGTCAATTTATTTAAAAAAATTATAAAACTTATAAAATTATATAAATTATACTAATAAGTTTATAATGGAGTACATTAGTAGGCGACACTGGTTTTCAGTATGTGTAAATATACAAAATATATTGCTTATATGCGTATTGTGAGTGTTACTTATGCAATATAGGTACTAAATATGTACACAATCTATATAGACAAAATTCGTTGTTCTATATATAATATAGATTAGGTATAAATCCTACTTTTGAAGAGGTATTATTTATGAAAATTTCTACTAAAGGTCGATATGCATTACGCGTGCTAGTTGATTTGGCAGAGCACAGTGTAGATCGCAATGTATCTATTCGTGAAATGGCGGAGCGCCAAAATATTTCTGATAAATATTTAGAAGGAATTGTAGCACGATTGAGTGCAGCAGGATATGTAAAAAGTGTTCGTGGTAAGTATGGTGGTTACCAACTGACAAAAGAGCCAAAAGACTATACGGTCTATGATATTCTTGCTGCTACAGAAGATTCTATTGCAGTTGTAGCTTGCTTAGAGGAAGATGTGAACACATGTCCGATGAGCGAAGGATGCCGTACATTGCCATTATGGGAACATCTACAAAATCATTTGCGTGAATATATGCAAAGTTTAACGCTTCAAGATGTTATTGACCGACATTTTTCAGTGTAAGTTGTAAGAAAGAGGTAAGGGAATTTTAGGATGAAAAAAGAGAAATTAAAGGTAGAGCAAGAAATCGGCTTCCCTTTATATGCAGCAGCAAAAGAAGCTTTGCGAGCATGTCAACCAGAACTTTCTGAGTTGGGGATCACATATACACAATATCTTGCAATGTCTGTTATTTGGGAATATAAAGAAGCGAATCTAAAAATGATTGGAGAGAGAATCTATTTAGACTCGGGAACATTAACTCCATTGTTACGGAAGCTAGAGAAAAAAGGCTTAATTATACGTGAACGATTTAAACAAGATGAGCGTTCTATGATGATTACGTTAACAACAAAAGGAAAGTCTTTGGAGAAAAAAGTTCGACATATTCCAAAATTAATTGAAACGAAATTGGGATTATCTCAAGAGGAGCTTCAATTGTTACAGAATTTGTTATGGAAAGTCTTGCATAATGTCAAAGGCTAGATAGTGACAATCTACTTATAGTTACAATGAGTAGAGGATAGTATATCAACTTTCCTCTATTTTTATTTCCCTGTCTATGAAGGGAATTTATTGGGGCCTTACGGTAGATGTGTTACAATAAGGTTACAATTTGTGTATATCTAGAGGGAGTAAAGTATGAAAGGATTACAACAAACAGGAATGGTGGCAGTGTGGATTCTTACTATAGGGATGTCACTGCTTGCCATTTGTTATACAATGATCATTCCTTTCCTTCCCGTGTATCTTTTAGAGCTCGGTGTGGAACAGGAACAGTTAGCTATTTGGTCGGGCTTGTCATTTTCTATTTCATTTTTTATCGCTGCCATCATGGCTCCTGTATGGGGTCGATTGGCGGATCAGCATGGAAAGAAACTAATGGCAATCCGGGCAGGGATTTTGATTGGCCTATCGTATTTATGGAGCGCTTTTGTACAAGATGAATATCAATTTTTATTAGTTCGTGCGTTTCAAGGTTTTGCCAATGGGTTTATGCCAGCCGCTATGACTATGGTATCATTATCTGTGCCAAAAGAACGTGTAGGTACGGCGATGGGTATCTTTCAGATGGGTTTAGTCCTAGGGAATACTGTGGGTCCCTTAACAGGAGGGTTGACAGAACTAGCAGTAGGGATGCGGCCTGTATTTATGGTGGCAGGGATTACTTTATTTATCGTCACTGCAGCAATAGCTATCTTTGTGAAAGAACCACAAATGGAAAGTGAAACTCCTGTAAAAACAACTTCTTTTTCAGAAGATTTACAAGCAGCAAAACAAAATAAGGTACTACTCCATATTTTAGGGTTATATTTTTTAGTGCAAGCTGTTATGCTTATGCTACAACCTATCGTGGCCATTTATGTGGGAGAATTAAAAGGTTCCATGGAAGGGGCTGCCATGTTAGCAGGGTCCATTCTCAGCGGTGGTGGTGTGATGGGCATGATTATGACTAATGTGTGGGCTGCTTATGGACAGCGGCGAGGATACTTTAGGGTTATCTCGTATGGGTTGTTGGGTACGGGAACCGTATTATTATTGCAAAGTTTACCATTTGGATTATGGTGGTTTGGGGCCTTGCAATTACTTATTGGCGTATTTATTGTAGGTATATTCCCATCCCTTGGATCAGCTATGACCGTGAATACAGATCCATCAGTGCGTGGCCGAGTATTCGGACTTGCCACGACATCCCAACAATTAGGAAATATGATAGGACCACTATTTGCTAGCATAGTAGCCACCTATTGGGGTACATCCTATGTATTCTTGGTGGCAGGTATAGGAATGATGATCATTGGCTATTTGGTGTTGAAAATCCATGGAAATCGACCGAACATTCAATACATCTGATAGACTGTATATAGTGAGTGAAGTAAGAAAGAGGATATCCGACAATTTTGTCAGATATCCTCTTTTGTTATATTTCAGAATTATTATGAATTGGTAATTCAAAGCCAAATGTTGTTTTTACATCTGGTGTGCTTTCTACTTGCAGTGTACCTTCATGGAGTTGCACAACATTTTGTACAAAAAAGAGCCCAAGTCCGAGACCTTTATTTTCTTTTGAGGTACGTGAAGGGTCTACTTGGTACAATCGATCCCAAATTAAAGGGATGCTTTCCGGAGGGATACCAATGCCATCATCTTGAACGGAGATGTGAATGGTAGATCCTGAGGAGACTTCCAAGTGTACTCTCGTATGGGCAAATTTGAAAGCGTTGTCCAAAAGATTGGCCATTGCCTGTTGCAATAGGATTTGGTTGCCATAAACAATGATAGACTCATCAATATGGCTAGTAAAAGTAAGATGTTTCTCCTTACTTAATCGAGCATAGGTATGGGCTAATTGTTCAGCCACCTGGGATAGAGGGACAGGTTCTTTATCTATATTGGTTAGACTATCAAGGCGAGCAATTTCTAACAATTGTGAGACCATGTCTGCCATTCCCTTACTCTGAACAAAAATATTTTGAAAGCTTTCTTTTGCTTCTTCTAAGGAGGCTACATATTGACGAGCGTAATCACTTTCAGCTTGGATGACAGCAATAGGTGTACGTAATTCATGAGAAATGTCGGAATTAAAGCGCTTTTCACGATTAGAAGATTCTTCTAAACTGCTGAGCATATGGTTGAAAGTAGAAGCTAATTGATAGATAGTATCTCCAGATTCAGGGATATTTTCAATACGTTCTGATAAATCTCGCTTTAATGAAATTTGTGCAGCTAAATTGGTAACGGTACGTACTGGTTTTAAACCTCGTTGAATAATCCAATATCCCCCAATAGCAGCAACCGTAACGAAGAGAATACCACCGAATAATAAAGCGAAGAACATGCTATTTGACTTTCTATCAAGGAATGCCATAGGTACGACGCCACGAATATAGCCTTGTACACCAGGGCGATGCTGAATGGGAGCATCGTAGTATAGAAAAGAACGGTTCTGATGACTCACTTCAGTGATAGCATCAAAGGAAGGAGGAGCCTCTTTTGGAAATAAATCAGGTACATTACCTCGTAAGACGACTCCATCATGGGTATAGACTAAGAGAAAGATACCGTCATCAAAGGGCTTAAATTTTTTAGGGTCACTAGCGGATTCAATGACAGCCTCTTGTAGGTCTGTACGGATTTCATTTTGGTCCCAAATATGGGTGAATTGGATTACAAAGGTAGCTAGTAGCCCTATCATTAGCAGTAGAAAAATAGAGTACCAACTAGTAATTTTATATACCAAAGGAACTCGCAAGAGAAGAGTCTCTATGGAGTTCCAACAGCGTTTGATTACATCGTGCATGGATTATTCCTCGGTACGGAACACATAGCCTACGCCACGAACAGTTTGAATTAATTTTTTGGTTTCGTCGATGTCCACTTTTTTGCGCAGGTCTTTAATATATACGTCGATTAGATTGGAGTAACTTTCATAGTCGTATTCCCACACATGGTCAAGAATTTGTTGACGAGATAAAACGATATTTTGGTTGCTTGCTAAATAGAAGAGTAGGTCGAACTCTTTGGCAGTTAATGTTATAGGCTCTCCATTACGAAGAACGGAACGGCTCTTTTGATTGATGCGTAATGGCCCTGCAATAATATCTTCCGTAGCTTGATTGCGACCACGACGAGCTAACGCATAGATGCGAGCAATGAGTTCGTCAAATTCAAATGGTTTTACTAAATAGTCGTCAGCGCCTAAATTTAAACCAGATACTTTATCTTCTAATGTATCTTTGGCAGTTAAGAAAAGAACCGGGGTTTTGTTACCTTCTTCACGCATTTGTTGTACTACGGCATGACCATCCATTTTTGGCATCATTATGTCCATAACGATCACATCATAACTAGATGTGGAAATATAATCTAATCCATCTTCTCCGTTAAAGCATTGATCTACAATCATAGATTCTAGTTTTAAACGTTTGGCAATAATATTATTCAGCATTTGTTCATCTTCAACAATTAAGACTTTCATAGGTGCTCCTTTCATGTTAAGGTGTATATTTGTATTGTAACGTATTTTCAAAATAGATTAAAGAGATGTATATAAAAAGTATAGATGTTGTACATGAAAAGACCATGAATGATTGCTTTATACGGTGGGGTCACCTATAATAAACATAGAAATAGTATGAGTTATTCTTCCCTAGGAGGGGGTATTATGAATATTAGAACGATTACGGTCTATGCCTTATTGATTGCTCTTTGTGCTATAGGCGGACAGATTCATTTTGGTGTGTATTCCATTGGATTTGATTCGTCGCCAGCTTTTGTAGGAGCCTTACTGCTAGGACCTGTAGCAGGTGCTGTGCTTGGGGCCTTAGGGCATTTAGCAACGGCCGTATTCACCGGATTTCCTCTTAGTGTACCTATGCATGTGGTGGTAGCTTTGATCATGGCTTGTACTGGGGCTAGTATAGGATATTGTATACGTAAGAGGACTTCATCTTTCTCTTATGTAGTAAGTGGTATAGTAGGGTATATCATCAATGTAGGTTTAGGTCTAGTTGTGACATCATGGATGATGCACAGTGTAGAAGTTGTGGCGATTTTATTTGTGCCGTTGTCTTTAGCCTATCTAGTAAATTATGTGGGAGCGGCACTGGTGGTAAGTCAGCTGACTAAAGTTTTTGGTGGTAGATAATATGCGAGATATAACAAGAATTTCTTTGCAAAATGGTGTAGATTGGATTGTTGCTAGTGATATTAGTAGTGGTATCGGTTTGCAAGAACATGATGTATTAGAAGCGCCCTACTCTATGGTAGGTGCGTTTGCAACTCGTGTAGCGATGCTAGAAATTTTATGTGCGAAAGGTGTAGTAAAAGGAATTCAATATCTCATTGGTGGCGACTATGATACGGTAGTGATACCTGTTATAAGGGGAATTCAAGAGGAATTGGATACATTAGGTATCGATGTACCAATTAATGGCAGCCATGAAAGCAATATGAAAGTAAGCACTACCTCTGTAGGGATTACTGCCTTAGGAATCGGGAAGCCAGAAATGCTTGGTACAGGGGAACCTTATGCTGTGTACGTACTAGGAAAACCCTTAGTAGGTAATGAAGTGCTAGAACAGCCAGAATGGATTGTTACCTATGATGAGGTCCGACGAGCTTTGGCACATCCTAGTACATCTCGTGTGGTGCCTATTGGTTCCAGAGGCATCCGCCAAGAGTTGATAGTGTTAAGTTATTTAGAAGGGGCATCTATGGAGTCCATAGAACTGATTGATGAGGAATTAGATCATAGTGGTGGACCAGCTACGGCAGTGGTTGTATCTGTTCGTGCCAGTGGTGAAACAGCGTGGTTAGCAGAGTTCTCGAGGGCGCAGTATGTAGGTCGGCATAGGTAATAGAAAGGATATAGATATGAAACAATTACGATATTATATAGCATTGGCATTGGTAGCCGGTGGATTGACAGTGGCTCAAGCAGAGGCAAACCCATATGGTGTAGTGAGTCCTCCTGATTGGGAATATCAAGCGCTTATGACATTGGTGAAACATGGAGCGATTACGGATACTAAGGGGGTAGATTTAGGATCACGAGCATTCACTAGAAAAGAATTGATCCCTATGATGGCAGATGTGGTGGCACGCCGTGAAACTATGAATGAAAGTGATCGCATGTTGGTATTGCGATTGTACAATGAAAACCGTCGTTCTATTATGAATTATGAAATTGAACAAGAAGAAGCAAAATCAGGTAAAGCTCAAATAGATAGTGCTGATGAGGGAACACCAATAGCAGTGGAACCAGCTTTGACGAAAGAAGAAATCCAAAAGAAAATGGAATCCTTCCAAATTGATGCATCTGCTTTGCCAAATCATGGGTTAGTACAAGTGCGCACTTTTCAACAAGGAACATCTCAGCGAAGCCATTTAGAATTAGTAGTGCCTTCGGTGAAGGCAGAAGGAAACGTAGCCTTACAGCCTATTGATGGAGAAGTGCAAGAGGCTATGGCTGGGGGTCAATGGGATGCGTCTAAAAAGGAACAACGACCACTTATGAAAGTGGCAAAACAAGAGTGGGCTTTATTGCAAAAAGCAGAACGCAAACAGGAACGGTTAGACACACAAGCCCAACGCCAGTTAGCGAAAGCTCAACGAAAACAAGAGGCATTGGCAAAGAAAGAGCAGCAACATTTGGCAAGGGCGGAACGAGCTAAGTTACAAGCAGAACAAAAATTGGCGAAACAGCAGGCAAAAGAACAAGCTCGATTAGCAAAACAACAGGCTAACAAGGAAGCTCAGCTAGCAAAACAGCAAGCTAAGGAGCAAGAAAGATTGGCAAAACAAGAGCAAAAAGAACGAGAGAGACTAGCGAAGAAAGCTAAGAAATAAGGGAAAGATATTTGCTATTATCGAAAAAATTCGGTATACTAAAGAATAGCAATCCATTTGGTGTACTTTCATCATGAACCGGAGGAACTATGATTATACGAGAAGAGAAAAAGCGTGAATTTTATACGGTCACAGCTCTCGTGCGAGAAGCCTATATCAGTGCAGATCGCAGTACAGGACGAGAATATAAACTAGTGGAAGCCTTGCGTGAGTCTGATGCGTATATTCCTAAGTTATCTTTGGTGTCGATCATCGACAATGCCATTGCAGGGTATGGTATGTTCCTGCGTGGTAAAGTAGGCGATCAAGATGTGCTCATTTTGGGTTTACTGGCGGTGGCGCAGTCTATGCGTGGACACGGCGTAGGGGGAGCTCTTGTCTTAGAGGGCCAACGATTGGCTCGTAAGATGGGATATTCCTACTTGTTCGTGTACGGTAGTAATGTGTACTATCCACGGTTGGGCTATGATTTTGCACATAACTTTGGTGTAGAACCACCAGAAGGGTTGGACCGGGAGCATATGATGTGTATCAAGCTTGATGCCCAAGCAGCACCTTTAGAAGCCGGCACATTGGAATACCCGGAGCTTTTCAAAACCCTAGAAATGTTCTAGGTAGCTACGAGTTATGTCGTAGTAGGTATTAGATAGACAGTTCGAGATCCTCCTGTCTGTAAACAAAACTAAGGAGTTATAATGAAACAATTTAACAACACACAACGATTGACGATTTCTGCCATTTCCATCGCTATGTATTTGGCGCTTATGATCGGTACGCAAGGCTTTGCCTTTGGTCAGTATCAAGTGCGTATTGCTACAGCGCTCTATGGATTGTCAGCTATCTTTCCATTCACCATTCCAGCCTTTAGTATTGCCAACTTTGTAAGTAATACAGTGATGGGTGGTTTTGGTTTAGTGGATTCTATCGGTGGAGCTATCGTAGGTTTATTGACAACAGGTCTAATCGTCCTTGCGAAGCGTCAAGGGTTAGGTAATTGGGTGTTGATTCCTATCATTACCTTTGTACCAGGATTGATTGTACCAATTTGGTTGACCTATTTCTTGCCAGTTCCATACTGGGTATTAGTAAGCTCCCTCGTAGTAGGTCAGTTCGTGTGTGGTGTGGTGAGCTACTTCTTGATCAATGCGTTGGAGAAAGTAGTCTATAAAAATAAGGAGGTTTTAGTTCGTGAGTAGTGGTCGTAATGCAGCAGAATTACAAGGTGTTCATGCTTTAGGTAGCCATACGGACTATCCTACAGATTATGCACCACAGGTGCTAGAAGCATTTCCGAATAAACATCCAGGGAATGACTATTTTGTGAAATTTAATTGTCCAGAGTTTACGAGTCTTTGTCCAATGACGGGGCAACCGGACTTTGCAACGATTTATATTTCCTATGTGCCAGATGAAAAGCTGGTGGAAAGTAAATCTTTAAAATTATATTTATTTAGTTTCCGCAACCATGGAGACTTTCACGAAGATTGTATCAACATCATCATGAAAGACTTAGTGGCATTGATGGAGCCTAAATATATTGAAGTGTGGGGCGAATTTACACCTCGTGGGGGCTTGTCCATTGATCCGTACGCCAATTATGGCAAACCGGGCACCGATTGGGAAGCCACAGCGAAGGAGCGCTTGCACTTTCACGATATGCAACCAAAACGAGTAGCGTACCGTTAATTATATATATACTATTGCCAGGTCAATCGGTTGAGGGACCTGGCAATTTTACTAAGTGCCCTAGACATGATAGGATAGAGATAGATACAACGTGTTGAAAGGAAAAGGAGTTGGACATGCAACCACAGTTATATATTGGCGGAGCTGGTACGGGAAAGACTACGGCTTGTTTCGCAGAGATAGAACGAATTTTACAAGACCATCCAGACCACCAGATTATCGTCCTTGTGCCAGATCCTGCGACGTATATGATGGAACGCAAACTAGCAGAGTTTCGTCAGGAAAAAGGGTTCACCACGGTGCGTGTGGTGGGCATGACACGGCTAGCCTATCAAGTGTATCAATCCTTAGGGAAAGTGAAAGAAGGAGGCCTGTCGGAAATTGGCAAAAAACTAGTCCTTCGGGTATTGTTAAAGCAATCAGCCGGAGAGTTGGACTTGTTTAAACAGGCAGCGAAACAACCTCATTTTGGAGATGTTATACAAGGTCTTTTGACGGAGTGTAAAGCCTTTGGTGTAACGCCAGAGGACTTGTCGGGGGCTGTGAAACATGTAGATTCCATGGTGTTGGGCCGTAAATTACAAGAATTATCCTTGTTGTTAGAACGCTACGATACAGCGCTGGAAGAGTTAGGCGTTCAAGATTCTATGGAAACATTGATCGACCTATTACCACAGTCGCCACTGATGCAAGGGTGTCATGTCTTTGTGGATGGATTTCATTGGTTTACGCCACTACAATATCGATTGATTCAACGGCTGTTTTCTCTTAGTGAATCCTGTCATATGACAATCAGTTTGCCATCCTTGGAGGAAGAGGTGCACAGTCGCAAGGGATCTATGTATTTCCGCGTTTGGGAGACGTACCGAGATATGATGACTTGGTATCCAGAGGCAGTAGTGCATGATATGAACACCGTCTATCGAGGGACACCTGTACTGCAACAATTGAACACACAATTTTTTAAAACACCTATGAAACCGAATACCACTGAAGATTCGTTGACCATGGTGAGTGCCTACAATCGAGAGCGGGAGACCGATGCAGTATGTCGTAAGATATTGGCATATCGTCAAGAAGAGGGGCATCGCTGGAAAGACTGTACCATTATATTGAGGGACATGGAGTCTTATGGTGATGTACTGGAAAAAGCTTGCATGAATTATGGCATTCCTTTCTTCTCAGATCAACGGAAGATGATGACTAGCCATCCTTTGGCGGAGTTCTTGCAAGGTATCTTCCATGTGCATCGTACCTTCTTTGACCATGATGCGGTGTTCCGCTTACTGAAAACAGACTTTGCTCCTTTCACACGGGAAGAAGTAGACCGATTAGAAAACTATTGTTTAGAATACGGCATTCAAGGGGCGGCGTGGTTACGAGAGGCCTGGACCTATGGTGGCGAGGACGATGAAGAGCGACGAGCTGTGATGCAGGCTTTACATATGCGCGTCCTGGAATATTTGCTTCCAATCTATGATTTCTGTAAACTGTCACATACGGGACAGGAATGGAGTGAGTTCCTATTCCAAATCATGCAAGATTGGCGCATTCCAGAGCAATTGAAACATTGGTATGACGAAGCAGAAGACCGTGGGGATGTACAAGAAAGTGCCAGCCATGTACAGATCTATAAACATGCTATTCAATTGCTAGAGGAATGTGCATCCGTTACAGGATCAGAAATGTTAAATGCTGAAGAGATGGGACTTATCATCGAGGAAGGACTCAGTGAAGTGACGTACTCCTTGGTACCGCCATCTTTGGATCATGTGACGATTACCACCATCGATCGCAGCTATATGACAGATGCGAAGGAAGTCTATGTGCTAGGCCTTAATGAGGGCGTATTTCCTCGTAAAATGGGGGATGAAGGCATTCTGCGTGACCAAGAGCGGACGGCGTTGGCTAAGGCAGGTGTGCAACTAGCGGCGGGCGCCTTAGGGCAAATGTTCAATGAAAATTTCTTGTTCTATTTAGCCTGCACTCGTGCTAGCCAAGGACTGCATCTGTCCTATATCACATCCGATGAAGAAGGGTCTAAAATGGAACCATCTTTGGTAGTGCGCCGTTTACAGCAATATGGGTATGTGAAAACTATCGAAGAAGCACCACTATCTATGTCAGAGGGACGAGAACAGGACTATCTGTGGCGACCATCCCAGAGTTTAGGCCTCTTTTCTAGTCGCATGAGTGCCCTTATGAAAGGAGATCCTATCTCCTCTACTTGGTGGAGTCTTTATAACTGGGGCATAGAAATGGGCTACAGAGGTGAGGTGTTCTTCGCCACACGAGGTATGTTTGATTCCAATACGGTGCCACGCATTGAGCAGTCCATTGTACGAGGGTTATTGTTACGCAGTGATGCCTTAACGGGGTCCGTCACACGATTAGAACGATACCATCGTTGTCCATACAGTTTCTATGCTCAATATGCGTTACGCTTAGCACCACGGAAGGTGAAATCCTTTGGAGCTCCTGAAATCGGGACCTTCCTTCACGATACGTTGCGCTATTTAGGGGAATATCTATTAGAACAGGGTCGACAATGGCGTGATTTAACAGAGGAAGAACAAGAATCTTTATGCCGTGAAGCGGCCGATGCGGTGATGGGTACAGAAGAGCGAGATGCGTACGAAGCGCAACTGTATACTCGATTAACATCTACCTTATCAGCTACGGTAGCACGTCTCGTAGATTGGTCTAAGAAAAGCGAGTTTTCCACTACAGAAATAGAGCAAAGTTTTGGCATGGGCACATCTAACTGGCGTCCAGTGCGCATTCCATTGGGCAAAAACTATGGCGAAAGTATCGTACTGCGCGGTCAAATAGACCGTGTCGATGAATATCGAGGACCTCTTGGTCATTATGCGGCGGTCATTGACTATAAATCAGGGGGCACTACGGTGCGAGCTGATGAAATTTACTATGGCTTGAAATTACAATTAATGACCTATCTATTGGCATTGGAAAAGAATACACAAGATAGAATTGGCACGGCGGCTGCCCTCTATACCTATGTACGGAATCCGCAAGTGAAATTGTCTGAAGTAGTGAATCACAGACGGGCAGAGGAAGAAAAAGCTACTATCCAAGAGTTGAAAAATAGTGGATACTTTGTAGACGGGGATGTGTTACAATCCTTAGATGTAACGAGGGCTTATCAAAGCAATTCTCCATATGTACCGATTGTTCTGAAAAAGGACGGCACTCCAGATAGTCGCACATCCAAAAGTTTGAAGACGATGGAACAATTTGGCCTTATGAAGGAATACACAAAACAAATTATTTCCAACAGTGGTACACAGATGATGGATGGAGAGTTTCCTATTAGTCCGTACCAAAAGGATAAGCGACGGCCATGTGAATATTGTGAGTTCCAAGCCTTATGTCGCTTTGATGGAACGCGCAATAGATATCGCTATATTAAGACCATGACCGAAGAGGAAGCATTGGAGAAGATGGAAGCATTACAAACAGGAGGGGCTACCTATGAAATGGACTGATGCGCAACAGAGCGCTATTGATGCACCTAGACCAGGGCAGTTACCATCCCAAACTATTTTGGTGTCCGCTGCGGCGGGATCTGGTAAAACGGCAGTCCTCGTAGAGCGTATGATACAACGCCTGAAACGGCGAGAGCTAAGTATTCAAGAACTGATGGTGGTGACTTTCACAAAGGCGGCAGCAGCGGAGATGAAAGCTCGTATCGGGGTGAAACTAGCGGAAGAGTTTCAAGCTACAGGGGATGCTTATTTAGAAGAACAATTGAATATGTTGCCGTCCGCCCATATTTCTACTTTGCACTCCTTTTGCCAATGGGTAATCCGCAGTTATTTTTATAAACTGGATATAGACCCGTCTTTTACTATCGGCAATGAAGGGGAATTGGCGCTTATGCGCTACGATGTGCTAGATACCATTTTGCTGCAGGCCTACGAACAGGGACTATATAACATTTACGATGTGAGCGATATGTTTAGCACGGAACGATCAGACCAGATCCTGCGGGAGACGGTCTTTCAAATATACAACTTTGCCTTGGCTCAAAGTCAGCCTATGCGATGGTTAGATCAGGTGTGTCATACCTATGAAAGTGCTTTACACCAAACCTTGTTAGAAACTACTTGGGGCACATTATTTTGGAAAGAACAACAACGACAAATTGAGTATCTGTTAGAGCGCTATGAAGAGGCACAGCGCTTGGCGACCTTAGGTAATGGGTTCGATAAATGGATGGAGAAGGTCAGCGACTTGCAAACGCTATTACAAGCTATGCAAAAAGCAGACACCTGGGATACTATGCATGTGGGTGTAGTGGGCATTGGGGGATTTAGTTTCCCTGTACTCCGTGCCACTAAGGCTATGAATGAAAGCGATCCAGCTATCCTGAGTGAAATCAAAGCCATCTTGTCAGAAGGAAAAGAGATATTGCAAGCCATGCCGAAAGGTGTCTTTGCTATTACGGAAGTAGATTGGCGAGAGCAAATGGAATACTTAGTACCGTTGGTACGAGGTATCATCCAGCTGGTGAAACGATTCCATGAGGACTTTCAACGGGCAAAACAAGAAGCGGGTATGATCGATTTCTCCGATTTGGAACATTTATGCTTAGCCTTATTAGTAGACCCAGAATCTACAGAGGAACTTAAGCCATCTGAGGTGGCGTTGGAGTTACAGGGCACATTCAAAGAAGTGATGGTCGATGAATACCAAGACACGAATGGCGTCCAAGAGGCTATCGTGAATTTAGTATCTCGTGGGGACAATCGTTTTTATGTGGGCGATATGAAACAGTCGATTTATGGATTCCGTATGGCAGATCCGCAGCTATTTATGGAAAAGTACCATCGGTTTGATCACGATGTGAACAGTGTGGAACGGCGTATCGATTTGTCCCAAAATTTCCGTTCCCATGAAGCGATTCTAAATGTAACGAACTTTATATTTTCGCAAATTATGACCGATGAAGGGGCAGGGCTTACCTATGGTGAGGCAGAAGCTCTCCACACAGGTCGCATCGTAGAAGAGGCGCCACCAGAATGGGTAGGTGGTGATGTAGAAGTGCACGTTCTTTGCTGTGATGAAGACAAGGCACAGACAGACCCTGAAGACGGAGAAGACCTAGAGAACGATGAAAAAGAAATGCTCTTTGTGATCCGTAAAATCCAAGAGTTAAAGAACAATGGCGCCATGGTACAAGATAAAGACGGCACCTTCCGGCTCATGGAATGGCGAGACATTGTACTCTTGAAGCGATCTATCTCTGGGTCAGCGAGCCGAATGATCGACCTACTACGGCGAGAGGGCATCCCTGCCTATGCAGAGGAGAAATCCGGCTATTTCAGTGCCATGGAAGTGCAGTTTGTGCTGTCCTTGTTGAAAATCATCGATAATCCAGAGCAGGACTTGCCTATGGCCATCGTTTTGCAATCGCCTCTTATTGGGATGGATGCCAACGATTTAGGGCGTCTTCGTCTGTCTGTAGGGGAGAACAGCTTGTGGAGCGGATTGCGCCCATTTGTAGAAGCATCTCAGAATGCAGGGTGGATTCGTCTTGTGGACTCCATGGATACATGGCGGACCATGTCTCGCCGTCAAGGCATTACGGACTTAATTTGGCACATCTACGACACCTTGCATGTGGTAGAATACGTGAGCGCCATGCCAAATGGCTTGGTGCGCCGTGGCAATGTGCTGGCCTTGTATGAGCGAGCGAAACAATATGAAAGTGGCAATTACCGTGGCTTATTCCGATTCTTACGCTTTATTGAAAGCTTACAGGCATCCGGAGAAGATTTGAGCGTTGCCAAAACAGTGAGCGAAGCGGACAACGTGGTGCGCATTATGACCATCCACAAAAGTAAGGGCTTAGAGTTTCCTGTAGTATTTCTCATGGGCACTCAAAAGGGCTTTAATAAAATGGATTTGAACCGCTCCTTGCTATTGCACAAGGAATATGGAGTGGGTTTGAAAGGGTATTTCCCAGACTTGCGTGTGATGTATAATTCCTTACCTTGGATTTTTGTACGCCAAGCTTTGGAAGAAAATTTGAAAGCTGAAGAGGAGCGTATTCTTTATGTAGCATTAACTCGGCCTAAAGATAAGCTGTATATCACAGGCTATATGAAGGGATCTATCAATGGCTCCACGGATCGACCAGCGACGAAGAAAATGGGTGAATGGGTGGTGCCTGTCTTACAGTGGGGTGAAAGTGCTTTCACGAAAGAGCAGATTCTAGGATGTAATTCCTATTTAGATTGGATATTGCGAAGTTTAGCTCGCCACGTAGCAGGTGGCATGCAGTTGCGCCAATTTGCGGAGGTAGAAAGCCCGCAATTCCCAGATATACCGTACAAAGATTGTCCTGTGTCCTTTCACATTCATGATGGAAATGATTACAGTGTTTCACAGGAAACACCGTCCGTAGAAGTAGATATTCTAGAACAAGTACGTGCCCAATTACCGGTGGAAGCGCCACCATTGGACCCTGTCGTGATAGATCGGTTGACCTCTGTGTATGCTTATGAAAGCTCTACAGAACGGGCGGGAAAAATTTCTGTATCTGAAATCAAACGGCGCTTTGTGGAGCTAGAAGAATTGGCAAAACAGATGATTGAGCCGGACTATAAGCGTGATACAAGTAGTCATGATGATGAGGAAACGACAGAATCTATCATGCCTAATGCGATGGAACATAGAACAACTGGAAGTACTAATGATACAGAAGATTCCTTACTAGGTACATCAGCTGTGGGTGGGGAGAATCTTCAGGTAGAGGATACCTCAGTAGATCTAGGTCCTTTTGATGTAACTTTAGCCTCTATAAGAGAGTCCACACCGATTCGCAGTGGTGCTCGTTGGGGTACCCTCATGCATGAAGTGATGCAGTGGTTGCCGTTGCAACAGTATACACGACCATCTTTGCGACAAGCCTTGGATTCGCTAGCATTACAAGGATATTTGACTGATGAGGAACGGAAGGCGATTAGTGAAAAACGGATTTATGATTTCTTTCAGTCTGATCTAGGACAACGATTGCTAACAGCACAGCGAGTAGAACGAGAGTTGCCATTTAGTATGCTATTTCCGGCGAACCGTGTATACCCAGAGATGCTAGACGGGGAAGATCTGTTCCTACAAGGTATCATCGATACAGCATTCCTAGAAGAGGGATCTTGGGTGCTAGTGGATTATAAAACAGACCGTCTTGATGAAGAGGCTCTAGTAGAGTGCTATCGCATTCAGCTCATGCTCTATAAAGAAGCCTTGGAACGATTGACCCCATACCCTGTAAAAGAGGTATACATCTATTCCTTCCGACTAGAAAGAGCGATTCCAGTATAGTAGATAATTTAAAAAGATAATAACTCAATATATACAACAGAGGAAGGTTGATACCATGGTATCAACCTTCCTCTATTTTTTATATTCAATATAATGCGTTGTAGCGGGAGCCTTTTCTGTCCCTTTCAAGAAATATTACAGAATCATATAATATATCGTCGAAACAGAAAAAGGGCCCCGAAGGACCCTTTTCGTAGGAGTTTATTCGTTTTCATGACCTTTGTGCCACCAAGTAATACCTTTTTGAGTTGGTAAAATAGCGCGGTCGAAGATTGGATCTTCAATACCTTTAGATTTTTGATTCATGTAATCTTTGAGTGCAATGGTTACTAATTTGCCTAAACGCAAGATAGAGGTAATATTGCAAAGCACTAAGAATGCCATAAACAAGTCAGCTAAGTTCCAAACAAGATTTAATTCAGCAATACAACCAACATAGACCATGATGATAACAAGAGCACGGAATAGGTTAATAGCGAATTTGTTATTTTTTGTCATGTGCGCAATATTCACTTCGCCGTAGAAATAGTTGCCGATAATGGAACTGTAGGCAAACATGAATACAAATAATGCGATGACTGCAGGAGCCCAAGAGCCTAATTGGTGTCCAATACTGTGTTGAACAAGGGCAATACCTGTTAGATCTGTGTGCACATATTCGCCAGATACAAGAACGATGAATGCAGAGGCAGTACATACAAACATGGTATCTACGAATACCCCAAGGGACATGATTAAACCTTGTTTTACAGGGTGGTTTACATCAGCAGAAGCAGATGCATTTGGTACAGAACCTTCGCCGGCCTCGTTGGAGAACAAGCCGCGTTTGATACCTTGCATCACAGCAGCACCGATGAAGCCGCCTGTCGCAGAATCAATAGTAAAAGCCTGTGTAAAGATAGCGGAAATCACATCTGGTAATACAGAAATATTAGAGATGACGATGTATAAGGCGATTAAGAAATATAAACCAGCCATAAAAGGCACTAAAAATTCAGCTGTTTGAGCGATACGTTTTGCACCACCGAAAATAACAAGAGCAGATAAAGCTGCTACGATAAGACCTGTTGTAGAGGCGTCGATATTCCATGGTTGCACAGCGATAGCAATGGTATTTGCTTGTACAGAGTTGTAGATTAAGCCGTATGTAACGCTGATTAAGATGGCAAATAAAATAGATAAGAACGGACTGTTCAAACCATGACGAATGTAATAGGATGGACCGCCACGGAAGGAGCCATCAGGTAAGCGCTCTTTGTAGATTTGTCCCAATGTGTTTTCGATGAAACTAGTAGCAGCGCCAAGTAGCGCGATAAACCACATCCAGAATACAGCCCCTGGACCACCTAAGGCAATAGCGATAGCGATACCAGCGATGTTACCAACACCCACGTGAGAGGCCACGCTAATACAGAATGCTTGGAATGGAGAAATGTGATGGTCACCTTTACTTTTTTCTCCTGCACCAGATTTTAAAATACGGAACATTTCTGGTAGTTGTCGTAATTGCACGAATCGTGTGGTTGCTGTAAACCAAACACCGGCAATGATGAGGAGAGCGATGATGATGTTATTCCAGAGGAATCCGTTTACATCGCCCAAGAGTTGAATGATTTGTTCTTGCATAAGGACATCCTTTCTTTTATATGGACATAGCATATTTTCTATAGTATATCATAGGAAGATAGGGAAATGATAGAAAGTTATAGGAATAGGAGAAAAATTGTAAAAAAATATCTATTCATACGGAGGAAAAGGTGTTACAATGAATCGATAAAAGAATGAAGTCGCTTAACTACATCCGAACCCATTCCGTACGGACTAGTTAGGCTAGCGGTTTTGATGACACGGATACTTGAAATGAACTCAAGTGATGTTTGGAAAGGGGATTGATACATGAAAACCACCGCTAAAAAAATGTCTGTATTCCAACTGACATCCATTGTGGCAGCCAATATGTTGGGTGCTGGAATTATTATGCTACCGTCTCAATTAGCACAGGTAGGCACCATTTCTATCCTATCTTGGATAATCACTGTACTAGGCTCCTTAACCTTAGCCTATATTTTTGCCCAATGTGGCTTATTTACGAAAAAGTCTGGTGGTCTAGGAGGCTATGTAGAATATGCCTTTGGTAGGACAGGACATTTTATGGCCAATTATTCTTATGCAGTATCTCTGGTCATTGCCAATGTAGCCATAGCTATATCTATCGTAGGGTATGGAGCTGTATTGTTTGATGTGCCGCTTTCACCATTAGAAGTAAGTTTAGCAACAATAGGATTGCTCATGGTGGCAGCTCTAGTCAATGTGCGTGGTAACAAGAGCACAGGACGGATTAGCAATATTACGATTTGGGGCACCATGTTGCCGGTCTTATTTATTGGCGTGTTTGGTTGGTTTTGGTTCGATCCAGAGATGTTTGTGTCTGTTTGGAATCCGCAAGAACTACCCGTATTTGATGCGGTCAGTCAGTCTATTTCCCTTACATTGTGGGGGTTTTTAGGTTTTGAATCGGCAGCAGCAAACGCAGATGCTGTGGAAAATCCTAAGAAAAATGTACCGATTGCGACATTTTTTGGCACTTTAGCCGTAGCTGTGGTGTATATTGTATCGACAAATATTATGGCAGGGATCATTCCTAATATTGAGTTAGTGAACTCCACTGCTCCATTTGGCCTTGTTTTTGCCTATATGTTTGATGGTACAGCAGGTAAAATCGTGATGGCGCTTATGGCAGTATCCTGCTTTGGGGCCATTATGGGGTGGCAATTTACTTTGAGCCGTGTGTTTAAAAGCTGTGCAGAAGCAGGTTTCTTTCCTAAAGTGTTTGCCCGGGTTAATCGCGTAGATTCTCCTGTACGGGGTATTTTTATTTTGTTGGCATTACAAGCTATTTTGGCTTTGATGACCACTGATGAAAGTTTAAATGAACAATTTGCACAACTTGTTAACCTAGCAGTTGTGACAAATGTATTTCCATATATTCTTTGTTGCGTGGCGGTGAACAAGATGCTATCTGTTGAAGGGGCTAGCGTCGGATTACGTCGTCTAATCTATGTGATGAGCGCCGTAGCTATTGCCTATGATAGTTATGCTATTTATGCATGTGGAGCAATTCCTGTACAAGGTGGGGCTTCCGTCATTTTATTTGGCTATGTAGCATACCAGGCAGCATTCCATTGGCGGCCTCGTCTAGTGAAAGCTATTGGTAAAAGCTCTGCTTATTAATAGCAACATACATAGTTTAAAAATGAAGATTTCATGAACTTTGATTTTCTTCATTTTTTCTTCATGAAGATTATTTACAATTGCACATATGATTAATTGTTACAGTATTAAATCTAAAACATTTAATACTGTAATTTTTAATTTAGGAATTATAAACAATTTTATTGATTATTTTATCGTGAAAAAGTAAAGGAAAAGAACATGTTAAAAACAACAGAAAAACAACAAACATTAAAAGCGGCAGTGTTGAGCGCTGTTATGGTTATGAGTGCTATTGGAATGAATGTAGCTGATGCTGCAGTGAATACGCCAGGTACAGGTGATGATAAAGGCATTGCGTATGGTGTTGGTGCCAATGCAAAAGGAATTCAGGCAATTGCTCTTGGTGTAAATGCCCAAAGTACAACTAATAATACAATTGCTATCGGTGAAAATGCCTATGCAGGGGACAAAGAGGGAGATGGTTCTGGTCAATCTGCCATCGCTATTGGTCGTGAAGCAAAAGCGTTAAAAAACCGAGGCGTAGCTATTGGTGATAGCTCTTCTGCAGACTGGTATGGTACAGCATTAGGTTCTCGCTCTGTAGCTGCGGCGAATAGCGTAGCTATCGGCGGTGGTAGCAATGGTTCTCACGCAGAAGCAAGTTTGAAAAACTCTGTAGCTTTAGGTACTTTTGCTAAAACAAAAGAAGGTGTTAACACAACGGAAGCTTCTGTTGAATCCAATGGAACAACATTAAAATTAACTGATTTTGCAGGTACTGTTACTAATGATGCTGGCAATAAAGTAAGTTATGTAGTTTCTGTTGGTGATGAAGGTAAAGAACGTCAAATTCAAAACGTAGCAGCAGGTCAAGTGACAGCTACATCTACAGATGCTGTTAATGGTAGCCAATTACATTCTGTAGCAGCAGCAGTGGCAAATATGGCTGGTTCTGTAAAAGACATCATTGGTGGTGATGCAACAGTAGATGAAACTGGTAAAATTACTGCTACTGATATTGGTGGAACAGGAAAAGCTACTCTTCATGAAGCTATTGAATCTGTAAAAAATACAGCCGATTCCTTGAAAACAGTATTAGGTGGCGAAACTGAAGTAGATAAAGATGGAGCTGTTACTGTTAAAGATCTTGGTGGTACAGGTAAAACAAATATTAATGATGCTTTAAAAGCTGTGAAAACAGAGGTAGGAAACATTGAATCTACTATTAATAAAAATTTAGAAGATATCAATACTAGCATTACAAATGTCAATAACAAAGTAGATAACATTAACCAAAACATGGGTTCCATGGAAAATCGTTTGAATTCTCGTATGGATAAAGCAGTAGCTGGTTCTGCAGCGTTAGCGGCATTACATCCATTAGAGTTTGATGGTAATGATACATGGAGTATCGCAGCTGGTTATGGTAACTACCATAGCGGTAATGCATTAGCTTTAGGTGCATTCTATCGTCCAAATGAAGATACTATGGTTAGCCTTGGCGGTACTGTAGGAAATGGTGAAAAATTATTTAATGTAGGGGTAAGCTTAAAAGTTGGTCAACGTGGACATATTCCTATGACTAAAGTAGCAATGGCAAAAGAAATTGATACATTAAAAGCTCAATTAGAAGCTCAAGATCAAAAAATTGCTATGCTTATGAATGCTATGGCTGCAAAATAATTAAATACATTTAAATAGTAAAAAAGAAAGTTGATATAAATTTATCGACTTTCTTTTTTTGTGAAAATTAATGTTGTATTTTGTTTTCTGATGAATCATAGAAAACCCTATATTCAAGGCTTTTGTGCCTTTGCGAAATGAATATTTTAAAACTTGATTTTAAATATCTAGTTATGCTATATTTGAAAAGCAATATACATAATAAAAGTATATGCTAGGTTTGTTGTGATCATGCATTATGCATTTCACATAATACTAATTATAGGTAAAGGACTGACACTTGTGTCAGTCCTTTCCTATTAGCATTATGTAACTCTAAAATTCAAAAATCTAAAAGCT
The DNA here is from genome assembly GCF_003992195.1 of Veillonella sp. 3627. NCBI lineage: Bacteria > Bacillati > Bacillota > Negativicutes > Veillonellales > Veillonellaceae > Veillonella > Veillonella sp. 3627. The sequence continues at coordinate 28,458 of NZ_RQVG01000006.1, forward strand.
AGTATGTATTGAATTTAACATTCTTTGATAGTTAATTCAGCTGTACAATGTGGACAGCGTGTTGCATCGTCAGCAATAGCTTCACGGCAATAGTCACATTTACGGATTTCCACCGGTGCTTCTGCAGGTGTAAATCGTTTAATTTGGCTGATGATAGCGAAAATACAAAAAGCAATGATAAGGAATTCAAAGACTGTATTTAAGAACATACCATAAGCCAAGACAGGGATACCAGCCGCTTTAGCTTCTGCTAAAGTCGCTGGAGCAGTACCAGTAGTTAAAGGGATGAATAGATTAGAAAAGTCCACTCCGCCTAATAATAATCCGATAGGAGGCATAACCACATCGTTTACTAAAGAAGTAACAATTTTACCGAAAGCGGCGCCAATGATAACGCCGACTGCTAAGTCTACTACATTGCCGCGCATGGCAAAGTCTTTAAAATCTTTCAAAAAGCTCATACTAATCTCCATTTCAAAATTCATACAATAAAAAGTATACCATACATTATAATAGAAATATATCGAAAAAGCTAGATGTAATCATGTACATGAAATAGTTGGATACACGACCTTGTATAGATTGTAAAAAAGCTGTCATACCGTTAGACGTTTAGGTCTAGGGATGACAGCTTTTGTATTAACGATGATGATCAACTTCTTGAATGTTTGCATAGTTCCGATATAATTCATTGGGTAATTTAGTAGTAATAATAGACGCCTTATCAATGGTGGCAAAAGTAACAGATGAAATGCGATCAAATTTAGATGGATCTGCTAAGACAAAGGCATTGTGACATTTATGTAATGCTTTTTCTTTCACAGCAGCATCGAGAGGATCTTCTGTGGTAAAGCCAGATTTATAACTTATACCATGAGCACCAAAGAAGCCTTGTGTAAAGTTATAGGAATCTAATTGATTAAGAGCTACACTACCGACAATAGATGATGAAATAGGATTTACAGTGCCACCTAATAAGATGACTTTCATATGCCGCGATGCTAAATGGGTAGCATGATGAATGCCATTAGTCACAAAGGTAGCATTGGTGTGCGGTACATAATGTAACACCATTTCAGTGGTACTACCAGCATCAATGAAGATAAAACCAGAGGAACTGATTAATTCAGAGGCAGCTAAGGCAATAGATTCTTTTGCATCGCGATACATAACGGATTTCGGGATTATATCTATATCCGTTGTGGTATGGTCAATGGTGAGGCTGGCAGCGCCACCGTGGACCTTTTGCAATAAACCTTTACTGTGGAGATAGGCTAAATCTCTGCGTATTGTAGGCGCTGAAGAAGATAAGGCTGTCACCAATTCGTGTACAGTGACCACCCGGTTTTGTTTCAAGCGTCGTAGAATCGCAGAATAACGTTCTTCAGGAAGCATAGTAAAATCACCTCCAATTTATGATTAACCTAATACTGCTTAGGAAAACGTACCTATTATTTTTCCTATATTCATGGTAATATAAATGGCAAATAAATTATAGTAGCCAATGATGGATTTCATCAAAATGTATAAAAGCAAAGGCTATATTTTGCGATAAATTAATAATCCGCTCTGTGCGGACAGGAATTGTATAATACAGATGAGGAGATATATATATGAAAATAACAAAAATGCACGGTTTAGGAAATGATTTTATCGTTTTTTTTGATGATGGTAACGTACCATTTGATGTGACGGACATGGCACAACGTCTATGTAATCGTCATACGGGTATCGGAGCAGATGGGCTTGTTATTGTAATACCTTCTAAGGTGGCAGATGTGCGTATGCGCATTATCAATTCTGATGGCAGTGAAGCTGAAATGTGTGGCAATGGCATTCGCTGTTTTGCGAAGTATGCCTACGACCGCAAGATCATTGATACAGAAGTGTTTACTGTAGAAACGTTGGCTGGTATTATGACGCCAACGATTATTGCTGAAAACGGTGTGGCTAAATTGGTGAAAGTCAACATGGGTAAACCTACATTTTCTGCGAAGGGCATTCCTATGGACATTGAATCAGACAAAGTTATAGACTATACTATTGATGTAGACGGCACATCCTATGTGGTGAGTTCTGTACTGTTAGGGGTGCCACATACAGAAGTATTTGTAGAGGATGTAACAGCAGTTCCATTGACAGTATTAGGACCAAAGATAGAAAAACATCCACTCTTCCCAAAAGGAACAAATGTGAACTTTGTACAAGTGGTGGACGAGAAAACTGTAAAAGTCCGTACTTGGGAGCGCGGTGCAGGGGCTACATTGGCTTGCGGTACAGGTTCTTGCTCTAGTGCTGTTATGGCTCATGAAAAAGGGTTAACTGGTCGATCTGTAGATGTGGAGTTATACCTAGGTGTTTTACATGTAGATTATGACGAAGATGGCACAGTATATATGACAGGACCTGCTACAGAAGTGTTTAGCTTGGAATTGGAGGATGTCACTTGCTAGATGGGGACTAGCAATACAATGTACTTCCAACACAAAAGAGGAAAGTTGATCAAGTGGAGTCAACTTTCCTCTTTTTGTATGAGTTATTATGAATTAGTTTTTAGCTGAACTTTCTTGCCAAACTTTTTCACAAATGCTGTCTGTGTCGTAGTATCTAATTTATCTACGGTTAGAATTAAGCCGTCTACATTCGGTGTTGGTGTGACAGCTAGGATGGTACCATGGGGCTCCAATTGACGATACAAGTAAGCGGCATCGGTTTGTAAATTATCAAAGTCACCTAAGCTATAAGTACCAGTAGTAATGATGTGATTATCTAAGAAGTGTTTGTCTTTAATATAGGCGGTTTCTGCAGTGATAGCTTTCACATCGCTAGAAGATGTAAAGGAAATGACTAATTTACCATCACGCCAGAACATAGCGCCACGATGGTGGAAGTCGTAATTCTCGCCAAATGTTTTCTTGATCAGAGCGCGTGCTGTTTCTTCCATTTGTTGTTGCTGAATTGTGTGCTGAATGGCAGTAGCTTCTTTAGAGAAAAGTAAACGATACGTAATTTCTGCAGCTTCACCACGAGTGATATATTTTTCTGGATTGAATAAGCCTTTTGTGCTGTAATTGATGAATCCCAATAAAGCTAGTTCACGTACTGATGATTGAGCCCAAGGAGCGATAAATTTCTGATCACTAAAGTGAATGGTATCGAGAGCTGTTGGGTCTTCAGTACGATATCCTTGGTAGTGTAAAAACTTATCAGCAACCACGGCAAACTCTTGGCGAGACATATATTGTTCTGGACGATACGTATTGTCACCATAACCGCTGATAATATTAGCTCTTGCTACACTTTCAATAGCTAGAGAAGACCAACGGTCGGAAGTGATGTCTGAAAATGAACTAGCTAACATAATAGATGGAGTATCTCCAATCATATTGCTAAATAAAGAGGCAGCTTCCTCACGAGATAGAGGGTCATTGGGTTTGAATGTGCCATTGCGATATCCACTCATTATACCTTCTTTTGTCATTTTAGTAATTGATTCATAAGCCCAAAAGTTACTAGGTACATCAGTAAATCGATATTTTTGTACTCGATCAAAGGTAGAAATCGTATTTGGTTGAGAATATGTAAATGTGTTAGGTGTGGTTACCATAGTGCTTGTAGATAGTGAGTTGCTAGTTTGTGCTTGTAATAATACTACAGGCAATGCAGTTAGCAATAGTGCAGAATAAATGCGTTTCATGGTGTGCCTCCGAATTAGGAAACTAAAAATGTTTTACTATATGTATCATACCATATTTGAAAGATTCACTCCATGCGAAAAGAGTGATATTTATCAATGAATTTACTATAGAAAAAATTGAATTATAGAGCGATGGTTATCTCTTTCATGAGTTTTGGTTATAGCACTAATTTTAAGTAGGAATTAGAGACTGAAAAGACATGTGTGTTTTAATAGAAGATTTGATATGTATTAAAATACATAAAAATTATACAATCCTTGATGCTATAAGGCTTGATGAGACTAGGGAAAACGTGTGATTTTTGCTACAAATGAGTTGGTTGATAATGACTAGCAAAATGGTATAAAAATGGCTTCTTGCTAATATTGCAAGTCTTTTGTAATTACAGAAAATTTACTATATAATAAAATTATCGGAAAACTATTTAGAATCTACCGTTCTAATAGTACATAGATGGAAAACGATTGTTGCATTTCGCCAATCAAGTGATAGTAGTTTACTTTAAAGTTGAGGATGTGAAAAAATGAAAATTCATTTATTTCAACAATGTTTGATTGATATGTTCTACCCTCATGTAGGCATGGCAGGTGTAAAGGTTCTTGAAAACCTTGGCTGCGAATTAACAGTTCCTAAAAAGCAAGTTTGCTGTGGTCAGATGTTTGTTAATTCTGGTTACAACGAAGCTGCAAAAGGAGCTATCAAAAATACAATTGAACAATTTGAGAATGCTGACTATGTAGTGAGCATGTCTGGCTCTTGTGCGTTCGCAATTCGCGATGAATATCATCATATTCTAAAAGATGAACCAGAATGGTTAGCACGAGCTGAAAGATTGAGCTCAAAAATTTATGAGTTCACACAATTTATCGTTGACGTGTTGGGAGTAACTGATGTGGGTGCTCGCTTTAATGATAAAGTGACATACCATAAATCTTGCCACGTAACACGTTTGATGGGAATCAAAGAACAACCTATGAAACTGTTAGCAGGCATTCAAGGTTTAGAATACTTACCATTGCATCGTGCAGAACGTTGCTGTGGATTTGGTGGTACTTTCACAGTAAAAAATCCTGAAATTTCCGCTGTTATGACACGAGAAAAAGCATTAAATATTGCTGATTCTGGTGCTAACATTGTAGCAGGTTCCGACATGGCTTGCTTGATGAATATTGAAGGTATGTTAGATCGACTTTACAAAGAAGGCGAAATTGATCGCCATATCCGCGTAATGCATATTGCGGAATTATTGAATAGTCGATAGGAGGAGTCACCATGAGTAATATTATGTACGATAAACGCCCGTTTAAGACACGCGTTAATGATGTGCTTGCTAATGACTTCAAAGTAAAAGCCATTCAAACAGCACAGGATGTGTTCTATGAAAAACGTAAAGCTGTAGTAGATCAAGTAGCTGAATGGGAAGAGTTCCGTAATGAATCTGCTGATTTGCGTGACCATGTATTGGCTAATTTGGATTACTATTTAAACCAATTTGCGGAAAATGCTGAAAAAGCTGGTGCTCATGTGCACTTTGCAGCTGATGATAAAGAAGCAACAGCAATTTGTATGGAAGTACTTCGTGCAAAAGAAGCAAAAATGGTTGTTAAATCTAAAACTATGGTTTCTGAAGAAATCGGATTAAACCATGAATTAATTGAAGCAGGCATCGAAGTAAACGAAACTGACTTGGCAGAATTTATTTTGCAAACAGCAGACTTCGATCCTCCATCTCATATCGTAGTACCTGCATTGCACTTTGAACGTAACCGTATTCGTGATACATTTGCGAAAAAATTAGGTTATGAAGGTACTGAAAATCCAGAAGAAATGACTCGTTTCGTACGTCGCTATATTCGCGATCGTTTCTTGCGTGCAGACGTAGGTTTCACTGGTTGTAACTTCGGTGTAGCTGAAACTGGTACTATTACTATCGTATCTAACGAAGGTAATGGTCGTATGGCAAGCTCCATGCCTAAAACGCAAATTGCATTGATGGGTATGGAACGTTTGGTGCCTGACTTCGCATCTTTGGATGTGATGATGGAAATGTTGATTCGTTCCTCTGTAGGCGCTAAAATTTCCAACTACTTCTCCATGATCACAGGTCCTGCTCGTGAAGGGGAAGCAGACGGTCCAGAAGAATTACACATCATCATCATTGATAACCGTCGTTCTGGTATTTTAGGCGGCGATTTTGAAGAAATGTTACGTTGTATCCGTTGTGGTGCATGTATGAACATTTGCCCTGTATATCGTCATATTACAGGTCATGGTTATGGCTCTATCTATCCAGGTCCAATGGGTGCTGTATTAACTCCACTATTGGTTGGTTATGAAGAAGCTGGCGATCTTCCTTACGCGTCCACATTGTGCGGCGAATGTTGGGAGCATTGCCCAGTTAAGATTCCATTGCATGAATTGTTATTGAAACATCGTCAAGTGATTGCTGATAAATTACAAATGCGTCCAGCTATTGAACGCAGCATCTTCCATACAGTGGCAGGTGTATTTGCGAACTCTTTCTTGTTCGATATGGGTACCAAAATGGGTGCTATCGGCATGAAATTAATGAGTAACAATGGCCATATGGCAGATTGGACAAAAGTATTACCAGTAGTTGGTGGCTGGGTGAAAGCAAAAGATATGGGCTTGCTCAAAATGAGTAAATTCCGTGATGAATATGCAAAACACGTAGCACAAAAGGGAAAGGAGAAATAAAATGGATCAAGCAAAAAAACAAGCCTTTTTAGGTCGCCTATCTCGTGCGTTAGGCCGTGACTCAATTCCTACGTCTGTAACTCCTTTTGATTTTTCAAAAGGACCTCAAGAGACGATGTATTCTGACCTTAGCCATGAGCAAGTAGTACAGATGTTTAAAACAGAAGCAGAACGCTTAGGTACTAAACTTATCGAAGTGGATGCTTCTCAAGTAGGTCAGGCATTAGTGGACGAAATTGTGGCTCGTGGTGGCGGTAGTGTTGTGTACCCTAAATCTGCAGAAGTAGAAACATATGGTTTAGAAGCTGCATTCCAACAATTAGGGGAAGACCAAGCTACATTCTATCAATGGGATGCTACGAAAGGTCGTGAAGCGAACATCAATGTGGCGAAGGATTCTAATATTGGTATTACATTCCCAATCTTGGGGATTGCAGAAACAGCAACAGTAATCCAACCAAGTACAGAAGAATCTGGTCGTTCCTTGGGCTTATTGCCTTTAACGCATATTTCTGTATTGCGTGAAGATACAATTCATCCACGTATGACACAAACGATGGCAGAATTAGCGAAAATCTATCGTAATGATCCAGCTAAGTTCCCTACAAATGTGGTTCATATTTCTGGTCCATCCAATACTGCAGATATCGAGTTAGTTCGTGTCGTTGGTGTACATGGTCCAATCAATGTAACATTCATCTTAGTTAAATAAGAGATATAGTTCATAAACAATTAGGATATAGGGTAGTTGATAGGTATATCAACTACCCTATATTTTTTGGCTCTAGAAGTTTTTTGTTACCTGTTGGTGACAGCAAGTGTTTCTATACTAAATATGGAGTTATCCGTGTCATAACAGATATCATATTTGACAAAAGACCTTTTTTTCGTATACTTAAAGATAATATATTTACAAGTTTAGTTTTATAGCTATCATAGAATGTAATTGTATGTGGGTTATCTATTATATACTGTGCGTTAGTTATTGCAACATAGTTATAGGAAAGGAATAATGTATGTTATTAGCAGAAGAAAAAGTTGCCACAGCCACAGCGGTAGGCACTGAAAAGGTAGCAGAGCATGTAGAGGAAAGTATTTCCTTTGTTAATCATGTGCAATCCTTATTACTGGAATATTTACCTAGTATTATTTTAGCCATCATCGTGTTGATTATAGGCCGCTATTTAGCTTTATTTGTAAGACGGTTGTCAGTACAATTGATGAGTCGCACTGGTTATGATCAAACCGTGCGCAGCTTTGCGTCTCAAATTATTTACTACACTATTTTGTCCGTAGTCGTGCTGTCAGCTTTGTCCTTAGTGGGATTTCCGACGAATAACTTCTTGGCAGCTTTTGGTGCCTTCGGTATCGCCATTGGTTTAGCGTTGCAAAATAACATGTCCAACTTAGCTTCGGGATTAATTATTTTGGCGTTCAAACCCTTTAAAGCAGGGGATTGGATTTCTGTGAATGGTGTGGAAGGCTCTGTGAAATCTATCCATTTAATTAACACCGCCATTGCGACGAAAGAAAATCGAATTGTCTTCATCCCGAACTCGGCTATTACATCCAATAACTTGATGAACAGCAACTATGAACCAACACGCTATATTACGTTTGTCTTTGGTATTAACTATAATGCGGATCATCATCGGGCCATTGAGATTATCAAAGAAATTCTTGCGAGCACAGGCAAGGTTCATAATATGGATACCTTAGAAATCGGTATCAAAGAATTTGGCGATAGTTCTGTGAACATTGTTGCCTATCCTTTAATTAACGCCAGTGATTTTAGAGAAGTCTATTATGGTGTTATGTCCGATGTGAAAGATCGTTTTGATGCAGAAGGCATCGATATTCCGTATCCTCAACGTGTGGTACACATGGCTAACTAATAGCCTAAGAGAATCCTATTCCGTACCCGCAAGATATAGGTGGGTACGGAATATCCAAGGGCAATGCTATTCCATGCCTATCATGTATAGTGCATATGGTAAATAATACACTAAGACGATGGCATACTTGTTTACGTCGATTCGTACTCAATGAAGAGGAGGCAATCCTATGAATGAAAATATATATGAGTCTATGAAAGCTGCTGTAGCAGAATTGGCTACGACAGCAAAACTGCAAGAAGGTAAACTACTTGTAGTAGGATGTTCCACTAGCGAAGTGAGAGGGGGACATATTGGCAAGGACTCCTCTCTCGATGTGGCGAAAGACTTGTGTAGAGCTCTGCTCGAAATACAACGTGAATATAGCTTTGATGTGGCTATTCAATGTTGTGAACATCTTAATCGGGCCTTGGTAATGGAACGTCACGCCGCAGAGGTTAGAGGCTATGAAGAAGTGAATGCTGTGCCTGTACAACATGCAGGTGGTTCTATGGCAACTACAGCCTATGCAATATGGTCGGATCCTGTGTTAGTGGAGCATGTAAAGGCTGATGCAGGTATCGACATTGGAGATACTTTTATTGGTATGCATCTAAAATATGTGGCAGTGCCTGTGCGACTAAGTATAAAAGAAATTGGAGCAGCTCATGTAACAGCAGCTCGTGTACGTCCTAAATTTGTAGGGGGAGATCGAGCGCAGTATAATGAAGCGTTAAAGTAAGAACTGTGAGGTAATTATGGAATTTTATACCTATGCTTATGTGGTGCAACGAGGAGAGTTTACATCTCTGTTGCAATACATTATGACATCTATTTTATTAGTAGCATTGCTAGTAGTAGGTGTAAAAGTTATGTATAATCGTTTTGATACTAAGTTCCGTGACTTGGGCATTATCATTGTATTGGGGCTTGTATTTTTATTAGGATTGCAAGTTAATGATTACACTCGTGATATTAATAGTGCAGAAGAATCGAGCTATATGGTGCAATTCTTAAATAATTTAAGTGAACGTGCAGATGTACCTAAGGATAAGATTCGCGTTAATACATTGCGCGTGCAAGATCGTATGATCGTCAATATTGAGGAAGCCTATTTTGAGGTGACTTTCACTATGAATAAGGATGGTTATTCTTTGCGACCTGTGGAGATGATTAATAGCAATCCTAAGGTGGTAGATGTGAAGAAGGATGGGCGATAATATGTTAACAGGATATACATTAGTATTTATTAAGCTAGCCCTTGGTATTTTAGCTCTCATTTTGCAAATGAACTTGATGGGTAAGGGAAATTTAGCGCCGAACTCGGCCTTAGATCAGGTACAAAACTATGTACTAGGTGGTATTATTGGTGCTGTTATCTACAGTGAAAGTATTGGTATCTTGCAATTCTTCCTAGTGTTGATTGCTTGGACCATCGTGGTCATGGGCTTGCGTTTTCTTAGCGCTCATGTGCGATGGATTAAAACGCTGATCGATGGACGTCCTAGCATTGTCATTGATCGCGGTAAGATTCGCGTTGGAGAGTGTTTGAAACGGGGCCTTCGTGGTAGTGATTTGCAGTTGAAACTTCGGAGCGCAGGGGTTACCCTTGTGAGTGATGTACGCCGTGCTGTGCTAGAACAAAATGGTCAATTAACGCTGGTCATGAATGGTGATGATATCATTCGCTACCCTGTTATTGTAGATGGCGTAGTAGATCCAGATATTCTAGACCTAGCCGATAAAGACATGGCTTGGTTGGAAGAAGAAGTGCGAGATCAAGGATATTCCATTAGGGATATCTATGTAGGAGAATACTTCAAAGGAGATTTAATCCTGCACCCCTATGAAGGGCATCGAGTATAGTCCCATTGTATGTTAGAATAGAATGGTGTATACTTGGAGCAGAAAGATATAAGAAGTTAGAGCATTCTTTCATAAACTCAAAAAAGGACGGTGGCAGCCGTCCTTTTTTCTTTCTATTTTCTACTCTTGTAATACTTCAGAATTGCATATGTCAAAAAATAACAATCAATCCTTGTAGAATAGGGACAAGAAAACTAGTACATATAAAGGGATACTTAAGAGATAATTATCAAATTAACTCTGTTATAATAATAGCATCTAATGTGTAGCACAATTTATGATGGATTAGGTATATACCCTTGAATAGGGATAGAAAAACATGTATAATGATAGGGTAATAGCATTGGAATATGACAGTTCTATGGGGCTTGTGCAAGGAGAGCCTGTGAACCATGTCAGGCCTTGATTGGAGCAGCATTAAGCGGTCACTCTCTTGTGCCACGAGGAAACCTATAGGGCTGTCAGATTCGAGTGCTATGGTAAAGCAGCTAGCTTAGCTGCTTTTTTTCATATCTTAAGGGAAAGGAGGGGCTATGAGTTATTTAGCGTTATATAGACGATGGAGACCGAAACAGTTTACAGATGTTGTGGGTCAACATCATGTGTCGGATACATTACAACGAGCTATTCGTGAAGATAAAGTGGCCCATGCCTATTTATTTGCTGGTCCTAGAGGTACGGGCAAAACGAGTATGGCAAAAATATTTGCGCGCGCTATTAACTGTGAACAGGGACCTACAGATACACCTTGTGGTCAGTGTGAATCGTGCCAGCAAATGTTACAAGGACAAGCCTTGGATGTGATCGAAATTGATGCGGCTTCCAATCGAGGTATTGATGAAGTGCGTGCCTTGCGGGAACAGGTGAACTTTTTGCCTGTAGTAGGTCATAAAAAAGTATTTATCATTGATGAAGCACACATGCTCACCAATGAAGCATGGAATGCCTTGTTGAAAACTATCGAGGAACCGCCAAGTCATGTGATGTTCATTTTTGCCACAACAGAATCGGAGAAATTACCGGTTACTATTTTATCTCGTTGTCAGCGTTATACATTCCGCCGTATCACAGCAAAAGATATTACAGCCCATTTATTGCATGTGGCGAAGGAAAGTAATATCTCTCTTGATCCTGCGGCAGCACAAGTGATTGCAGTCCATGCAGATGGTGGTTTACGTGATGCCTTGAGTATTTTGGATCAATGTTCTGGTATGACCTCGGAAATGATTACAGCTCCTCTAGTAGAGACTATGATTGGCTTAGTGAGCAAATCTTGGGTCCTCGATATGGTAGATATATTGAAATCCGGTAATGGAGCAGCTTTACTGCAAGCTGTAGATGAAGCGCTACAAATGGGGCGTGATGCTCGCCAAATTGTAACGGCCTTAGTAGAACATCTGCGAGCTATGATTGTGGCGAAAGTATTACCTGAGGCAGAAGAGTTATTGGCTTATGATACGCATAGAGAACGCTTATTAGGACAGACGAATGAGTTATCTATGGAGGAAATCGGACGCTATATCAATGTATTACAAACGGTGCAAAATAACGCAAAGCAAGTAGATAACCCTAGGGTCATTGTAGAAATGGGATTGCTTTCACTATTACAATTAGGTGGAGGTACCTACCAAACCTTGGAAGGTCGCATGACGACGATGGAACAATTTGTGAATCGTCAAGAAGATGCATTGCTCCAAAAACTAAATGAGTGGGCGGAACAACGACCTGTAGTTGCCAGCTCTGTAGTAGAACCTGCACCACCTGTGGCGGATACGGATGTATATGATGGTGTCTTGGAGGATATTCCTCATCCAGTAGAGGATGAGGTGTTGTTGCCACCTGTCTCACCAGTGAGAGCTAGAACTGTAAAAGCAACATCCCCGTTACCACCGCCTCGTGTAGCTAAAGTGGCCGATTCTGTTGGTAAAAGCTCCTTGCCACCACCATTACCGAAGAAAGCATCTCCATCGGTAAAGCCTAAAACGGCGATATTTGACACGGCGCAAGAGCTAACTGTAGGACAGGGGATGGTCAGTCCTCATGAATATAGCACGATTTTAGCAAACGTGATAAAATGGTTGAGAGGCAAGAACTATGGATTGCTAAATACGATCTATCAGCAAGGAACCTTGGTGTACTTAGATCAAGAGCAAGCTATCTTGGTGTTTCCTACACCAATTGCAGGGCCTATTCTGGTGCAACCGCAACATGTAGAATGTGGGAAGAAAGCGTTTCAACAAGTGATAGGACGGCCGATTGTGGTGAAAGCCATCGATAAGAAGGACCCTAAACTGCAGGTATACTTAGAGGCAGCAAAATCCTTTGGAGGGGCTTCACAACAAAGCGGACAGTCGCAGGTACAACCAAGGGTAACGACTCCTGTGGTGAAAGGTACTAAAGAAGCTGAAGGGATAGGACGACCAATTGTTGCGGCGCAAGAAACGACCCCGGTGACAGCTGATGAGGAGATGCCAACTGTATCTGTAGAAACGTCGAGGCCTGATAGCGGAAAACCTACTTATGTAGGGACAAACACCACTTCAAAGGTAGGCGCCGGTAGCGACCCTACCAATGTAGATGGCATTATTGATGATTTTCTCACAGTCTATGAGAATCCAGAGGAAGTATTAAACCCCTACTATCAAGAAATGGGGAAAGGCATGCTTTCAGAAGAAGACATAGACGAGATACGAACATTGCCGAAATGGTCTTCAGCCGAGGCCAGTGATGAAGAAAAACAAGAAACTCTACTCTATGATGCTTTACAACACATGGAGGCTAGCGGGTATGATATTTATGTGAAAGAAGTAGACGATTTGTCTAAGTAATGAAGGAGGTTCACTATGTTTGGTGGCGGTAATATGCAAGGTATGTTGAAAAAAGTTCAAAAAATGCAAAAGGATATGGAAAAAGCACAAGAAGAAATTAAAAACACCGTGGTAGAAGCATCTATCGGTGGTGGTGCCGTATCTGTAACAATGAATGGAGAACAAGAAGTATTGTCCATTAAAATTGCTCCTGCTGCAGTAGATCCAGAAGATGTGGAAGCATTAGAAGATTTAATCTTAGCAGCTGTGAATGAAGCGAACCGTAAAGCAAAAGAAGTGGCAGAGAAAAAATTAGGGGCTGTCACAGGAAACTTGAAACTTCCTGGAATGCCAGGTATGTTCTAATATGACAAATCCTTTAGAACGATTAGTAGAAGAGTTGCGTCGCCTACCAGGGGTGGGGGCTAAATCGGCTAGACGATTAGCATACCATCTCATTGAGGCAGATGCAGAAGATGTACAACGCTTGGTAGAAACCATCCTTGCAGCGAAAGAAGCCACACATAGATGTTCCCAATGCTTTAATTTATCTGCTCAAGATCCTTGTGAATTTTGTGCGAGCTCTAAAAGGGACAGATCGATGATTTGTGTGGTGGAAACATCCCGTGATGTCATCGCCATCGAACGTAGTGGTGACTATAAAGGGTTATACCATGTGTTGGAAGGGGCTTTGTCCCCTATTGATGGGGTAGGCGTAGAAGACATCCGCTTGAAAGAGCTCATGTTGCGCCTTCAAGATAATACAGTGCAAGAGGTTATCATCGCCACAGATCCTGATGTAGAAGGGGAAGCAACGGCTCTATACATTGCTCGATTATTGCAACCTACGGGGATTAAGGTCACTCGTATTGCCCGTGGTATTCCTGTAGGCGGGGATATTGAATACGCTGATGAGGTGACCTTGAGCGGTGCTGTATTACATCGTCAAGAAATGAGGTAATGATGGATTACATATTACAAGCTGTAGTAGCTGTTGTTGTAGCTTGGATGATTATTAAGGTAGCATGGTTTACTATCAAACGGGTAGCAACCAATGTCTTTTTAGGTATGATTACCTATGCAGTGATTACAGAAGTATTCCATATTCCCTTGGATATGAATATTATGTTGTGGGCACTAACAGCCGTGTTAGGGCCTATACCAGTGCTAGGATTAGCGTACTTTCATTGGTAAAATAAGGAGCAACTATGCAATCAAATACTGTGGTACTTAATGACATTCAACAACAAGTTGTACAGGAATTAGATAGAAATATTGTATTGCTAGCTTCTGCAGGAACGGGAAAAACAAATACATTGTCCTATCGGGTGGCACATATCTTGGAAACGGGACGTGCCACTGGGGATCAAATTTTGTGTTTAACATTTACGAATAAAGCGTGTCGTGAAATGAAAGAACGCATGATTGCGATTGTAGGACAAGAGGCACAAGCTGTGAAAGTATCTACATTTCACAGCTTTTGTTATACCATTTTGCAAGAAGAAGCAAAATTACAAGAAGATTTGTTTAAAGAATTTCTCATCTTTGACGAAGAAGATGTAGAGGAATTGTTGAGTGAATGTTTGCCGAATCTTGTGAAAGCCTATAGTGAAGAGCAAGGTCTTATGGCACTCAAAATACATGCCAAAACGATTCGTGAGGTTATCAGCGAAGTGAAAGAGCATCGATCGAAGTATCAATATTATTCTGCTAATATACAAGAGGATTACGCACGGACAATCAAGCGTATGCAACGGGAACAGTCCGTTTGGTATAGCATCATGTCAGAAGATACTGCCAAATTTTTAGAAGAAAAAGGGCTACAAGTATTGATGGAATACGAATGGCGATTACGTTCATTGAATGGACTAGATTTTGCAGATTTAATTACGAGGGTACACCAAATCTTTCAGCGCCCTGAGGTAGCTAATCGTTGGCGTCAGCGCTATTCCTATATTGCAGTAGATGAAATGCAAGACACTAGCGAGTTAGAATATGAAGTGATGAACACCATGTGGAAGGGTAACCATATCTTGCTCTGTGGGGATTACTTTCAAACTATTTATGAATGGCGTGGTTCTAATCCGATTACATTAATCGATCGGTATCGCAGAGAGTATAACCCCATAGAATTAGTGTTTGATACAAACTATCGGTCTAATCAGATGCTGTTTAAGGGAGCTTTTTCCATGTTGAAAGATATGTTCCCTCAGCGGGTGCGAGAGTTGTATCAAAAAGAACCGAAAGCGATAGCCACACAGCAAGGTGAGCCTATTTCGATATATGCTGCTGCAGATGCTCAGGATGAGGCTAGGTATATATTTCAATCTATTCAACAGCTGAGAACTGGCGAAGAGATGCCCCCTGTAGGAATTTTGGTGCGCACCAATAAACAAGCCGTACGATTAAGTGAACAATTTAAACGATGTAATCGACAATTGCCAGAAAAGATGCAACTAAAATTTATTTTGGCAGATGAATTAAAATTTTTCCGACGGTTAGAAATTAAGGATGTATTGGCATTTTTTAAATGCTTAGTGAACCCTTGGGATTTGATGAGTACAAAACGGATCATTCGAACTTTTGTCAAAGGAGTTGGTGATAAGCGCATAGAGGAATTAGAAAGCACAGCAGTGAGAAAAACTGGGTTGCGGATCACCGATTTTATGAGCACAAATATCTTTACACGAGAGCCTTATGAGCAATTAGAAAAAGGGCTAGTGACTAAAGATATCATTGTATTTGATGTGGAAACGACAGGTGTAAATATACTGGAAGATCGCATTGTGCAGATGGCAGCTATCCGCATCGATGAAGAAGGCAATACCATTGATACCTTCGAACGATTTATCAATCCCGGCGTGCCTGTAGGGGATTCAGAATTAGTCCATGGCTTTAGTGATGCGCACTTACAAAAGGTTGGTGGTGATGCACGAACTGTACTGGAAGCATTCAGACAGTTTGCTGATGGGTCCATGATTGTCGGTCATAATGTGCAGTACGATATGAGCATATTAGAGCAAGAGTGTAGCCGACATGGTGTAGCTATGCCAAGGGTACAAGCCATCTATGATACCTTAGATATATACCGTCGGTTCTATCCAAATTTGCCGAACCATAAACTAGAATTTTTAAGTGGATACTTTCCCATTGATCATCAGTCTACTCATAATGCCATGGACGATATTATAGCGACGGGTAAATTATTGGTGTATGCAATGAAAGAAAATATCCTTCCTACGAAAGCACAGCGTATGGCATTTATAAATAAATATAGAGATACATTTGCCAATATTGCTGCCTCTATGGATACTTTACGAAGTAAGTGGACTACGAGTAAACCTACAGAAATTCTTGTCTATATTATGAATGATATGGGCCTAGTGGAACACTATCAGAAGAAAGTAAAAGAAGATCCCACTGGGGAACGTAGATTAACTAGTATTCGCGAACTATACCGCATCATGAAAGAGTTAGAAGCGGAACATCCACACTATGTAGGCCGTGATGGTGTGAAAGAGATATTAGAAATGTCTGCTCTTCACTCGGGAGAGGGCATGTTCCGACGAAAAGGAGACAGTCGTATCCCCATCATTACGGTCCATCAAGCCAAAGGCAGTGAATTTGAAAATGTCTTTATTGCTAGTGCACATGATGGGGGACTTCCGTTCTACTTTGCCGTTAAAGATGGTAAATTAGAAGAAGAAAAACGTATTTTCTATGTGGCGTTAACCCGTGCTAAGAAACACTTGACCATTACCTATGCAAAGGTTAATGCAAATGGGTATTGGCAACAACCAAGTCGATTCTTATCGTCCATTCCAGAAGAATTTATAAAGCGGTTGGGCTCATCATAAAGATATGGGAATTTGTAGGGAATAACTACCCCAATGTTTTCAATCTATGCTATAATAAAGTGTAAATAGTGTACGTTAGGCGCCTATTTACGAAGGTAATACTAATAATGGAAGAACTTTCAGAGCGATGACTTAATGTAGTCATTACGATAGAAAGTTCTATGATGTAATGGAGGCAATTCATATGGGAACCAATGTAGCAACAAGTATGGTAATTGGCACACAATGGGGCGATGAAGGTAAAGGTAAAATCGTTGATTATTTATCTGAACGCGCTGATGTGGTAGTACGTAGCCAAGGTGGTAATAATGCAGGTCATACAGTAGTCGTAGATGGTAAATCTTTCGCATTGCGTTTATTGCCTAGCGGTATTCTTTACGATGATAAAATGAATATCATTGGTACTGGTGTCGTTGTGGACCCTAAGGTATTGTTGGAAGAAATTGCAAACCTTGAAAAAGAAGGTAAAAGTGCAAAATCTTTATATATTTCTGACCGTGCTCACGTGATTTTACCGTATCATAATCGTTTAGATGAAGCGGAAGAATCTGTGAAAGGCGATGCTAAAATCGGTACTACAAAAAATGGTATTGGTCCATGCTATGCAGATAAAGTAAATCGTATTGGCATTCGCATTTGCGATTTAATGGATCCAGTTGTATTTGAGAAGAAACTTAAATTCAACGTAGAATTGAAAAATAAAATGTTAACAGCCGTATATGGTTTTGAGCCAGTTAACTTTGAAGAAATTTTAAAAGATTATTTAGGCTATGCAGAACAATTACGTCCATTTGTAAAAGATACAAACTTTGCCGTGATTGATGCTATCAAATCTGGTAAAAAAGTATTGTTTGAAGGGGCCCAAGCAACGATGCTTGACCTTGATCATGGTACATATCCATTCGTAACTAGCTCTCATCCAGTAGCAGGCGGTGCGTCTGTGGGCGCTGGTGTAGGTCCTAACTACTTAAAAAATATCTTTGGCGTAGTAAAAGCATACTCTACTCGTGTTGGTGAAGGGCCATTCCCTTCTGAACTATTAGATGAAACTGGTGAATACCTTCGTAAAACAGGCCATGAGTTCGGTACTGTTACAGGTCGTTCTCGTCGTTGTGGTTGGTTAGATTTATCCGTTGTGACTTATGGTGCAGCATTGAATAGCTTGGATTATTTGGCAATCACTCGCCTTGATATCTTAGATGGTTTGGATGAAGTGAAAATTTGTGTAGGTTATACTCGCAATGGTGAGCCTGTACAAGGATTCCCTGCTAGCTTAGATGTATTAGCAGAATGTGAACCAGTATACGAAACATTCCCAGGTTGGAAAACAGATATTTCCGGTATCCGCAAGTATGAAGAATTACCAGAAGCAGCACGTCGTTATGTCGAACGCATTGCAGAAGTAACTGGCGTACAAGTAGGTATCGTTTCTGTAGGTCCTGGTCGTGATCAAACGATTGACTTAGTGAATGTATTTGCTTAATCGCAATGTACCATGTAGAGACCCATTTTGGGTCTCTATTTTATTTATGGCAGATTGATGTGTATTTGAAAGTAAGGAGATCGCACTATGAAACGATTGTCCGTAGCACTCTCTCAGGATGTGACAGAACTGTTGAAAGAGTACATAACATATCCTACGGTGGATGTGGAGACGGCAGACTTTACGGAGGTGTCTGCCATCGTGGTCAGTGATACGTATGTTAAAGATGTGGTTCACCATCCACAGGTGCAAGCCTTTTCCATTCCTCTCTTTGTAATCACAAAAGATGGAGATGCTCTTATTAAAGCTGGTGATTATTTGCCGAACATGAGGATATATACGGCACATACATTAGATGAACTTAGAATGACAGAGGATGTTGAGACCGCAGCCATACGCTATGAATATGGGGTGTTGCCACCATTTTTTAGGGCCTTATCTAAGTATTCTACCAATGGCAATCTTCAATTTGATTGTCCCGGACATCAAGGGGGTGACTTCTTTAAAAGACATCCCGCAGGGCATGCTTTTTATGATTTCTATGGCCCTAATATATTTACCAGTGATTTATGCAATGCAGATGTGAAATTAGGAGACTTACTCATTCATGAAGGACCTGCTTGTGATGCACAACAGCATGCAGCGGATGTATTCAATGCGGATAAAACCTATTTTGTATTGAATGGTACCTCTTCCGCCAATAAAATGGTTCTCAATGCCTTGTTAGCACCAGAAGATGTGGTGCTCTATGATAGGAATAACCATAAGTCTATTTCTCATGGTGCTTTAGTGCAAGCGGGGGCGACACCAGTGTACTTGGAAACGGCACGAAATCCATTTGGGTCCATCGGCGGGATTCTAGACCATTGCTTTGAAGAAAGCTATATCCGTCAGTTAGTGGCGCAAAGAGACCCAGAGAAAGCAAAGGAAGAACGGCCTATTCGGTTGGCAGTGATTCAGCTAGGTACCTATGATGGTACTATTTATAATGCACGACAAGTGGTAGATCGGATTGGACATCTTTGTGATTATATTTTGTTTGATTCTGCTTGGGTAGGATACGAACAATTTATTACCATGATGAAAGATTGCAGTCCTTTATTATTAGAATTAGGCCCCAATGATCCGGGTATTCTCGTGACGCAATCAGTACATAAGCAACAAGCGGGATTTTCTCAGGCCTCTCAGGTGCATAAAAAAGATAGACACATCAAAGGACAAGCGCGGTATGTAAACCATAAACGGATGAACAATGCCTTTATGATGCATGCCTCTACATCTCCCTTTTATCCCTTATTTGCATCCTTAGATGTGAATGCGAAAATGCATGAAGGATTAGGTGGTCAATATCTGTGGAAAGAGTGTGTAAAAGTGGCTATCGAAGCTCGTAAATCAGTGCTAACCCGGTGTCAGTATATACGACCACTAGTGCCACCTATGGTGCATGGTCAATGTTGGGAAGATGGTGATACGGAACGCATGGCAGAGGACCTATCCTACTTTCGGTTTGAACCGAATGGAAAATGGCACTCCTTCCAAGGCTATGGAGAGAACCAATACTTCATTGACCCTTGTAAGTTTCAATTGATTACACCTGGTATTGATGTAGAAACAGGGGACTATGAATCTTTTGGTATACCGGCTACGATTTTGGCGCATTACTTGCGCGATCGCCATATCATCCCAGAGAAATGCGATTTAAATACTATATTATTCTTAATGACGCCAGCGGAAACGAAGAAAAAGATGGATCAATTAGTATCTCATTTAGTGGAGTTTGAAAGGCTCATCGATAGAGATGCTCCGTTGGAAGAAGTATTGCCCTATGTGTATCATCAACACTGGAAGGCCTATGATGGATATACAATTCGTCAACTTTGCCAAGAAATGCATGATTTTTATAAAGATCGTAATGTGAGTGATTTACAACGGAAATTATTTTTACAAGAGTATTTTCCTGATTATGTAAAATCACCACAAGAAGCAAACTTTGATTTTGTTCGAGGCTATGGCGAGTTAGTGCCTGTGTCTGAGGCAGTGGGGCGTATGGCGTTAGAAGGAGCCTTGCCATATCCACCAGGAGTGCTCTGTGTACAGCCAGGTGAGCGCTGGTCAGAGACGGCACGAGATTATTTCTTAGCCTTAGAAGAAGGGATTAATCGATTGCCTGGCTTTGCCCCAGAAATTCAAGGGGTGTACTTGCAAGAGCAAGAGGATGGCACTAAAAAAGCCTTTGCCTATGTTTTACAAAAGTCCTATGAATCGCGATAGTATAGAGGATTCTATATATAAATTTGTACTCACAATGAATAGAAATGGTGTATCGTACTTGTATGATACATCGTTTTTATATATACTTGTATATGAATGCATAAAACTATTTCATAGCGTGTAGACCGTACAGAATGCCTATAGGCTATAAAGTAGTTATAGATACAAATATTCTTACATAGGTATAGGAAACTTGAGCGAAAAGCTCACTAGATTAAATAGGAGTGTATATGTTAATACAAGATAAACATGCAGTGGAGCAACGATTGTTAATTCAATCGGCCATACTCATGTCATTTGTGGCCATTGGTGGCACTATGATGGGGGTCTTTAGCGGATCCAGTGCCATCTTATTAGATGGGGTCGTGTCTTTTATTGCCGTGATTATTAAGGTGATGATGATCATTACATCCAGATTAGTATCAAATGAAACAAGCAAACGCTTTCAGTTTGGCTATTGGCAGTTTGAACCCTTAGTGTTGATTGCAGAAGGTAGTTTTACCTTGCTGATTGTAAGTTATGCCTTTTTATCGGGACTGACGGATTTATTGGGTGGCGGTCGTGCTGTTCATGTGGGACCTGCTATCATCTATGCTACAATTTTTACCATTGCTGATACGTGCTATTATTTCTATGTGCACCAAATCAATAAAAAATTGCAATCTAATTTGGTAAAATTCGATAATATTAGCTGGTCCATCGATGCTATGTTAGAAGCTGGGATTTTAGTTAGCTTTTTAGTGGCTTTTGGGCTAGAACATTTTGGCTATGCAGAATGGGCGGTCTACGTGGATCCTATTGTGCTCATTATTTTATCGTTACAAATGATGCCGTCTGCTTTAAAAATTATCATTCCATCGGTGAAACAAATTATGGGTGTAGCGCCTTTGAAATTACATAATCGAATCCAATTTATTATGGATTCTTTCATGGAAAAGTATAAATTTAAAGATTATGTCACTAGTGTACAAGCCTATGGGAATGTAAAAATGATTGAAATTGATATTTTAATTCCTAAGAATTTCCCAAAACAAACCATTGTAGAATTAGATGAAATTCGCAATGAAATTGACCTTGCCATTGGTGGTGACCCTGCAGAGAAATGGGTGACGATCACATTTACAGCTACGAAAAAGTGGATGGCAAAAGATTATTTATTAGATGAAGAAGATGAAGATTGAGATTAATAACTATCTTCCGATGAGGAGACAACAGTGGATTATGTATTGACCATCATGGAGACATATGGGTATGCAGCCATGTTTATTTGCATGGTGCTAGAAAATGCGAACATTCCGATTCCTAGTGAAATTATTTTAGGGTTCGCAGGGTATTTAGTATTTCAAGGCGTATTTGATTTGAATACGGCTATTATTGTAGGTGTTGTAGCGGGTATTGTGGGTTCTGTATTATCCTATTGGCTAGGGGAATATGGTGGCAGACCTGTATTGATGAAATATGGGAAATATATCTTATTTAGTGAAGATAAATTTGGTGCTGCAGAAAAATTGTTCAATCGCTATGGTGGTGCCGCTGTGTTTATTGGCCGTTTATTACCAGGGGTGCGTACATTTATTTCCTTCCCTGCAGGAGTGGCTAAATATCCGATGACCCCCTTTGTGATTTGGACTACTGTTGGTACCATTCCTTGGACAATCTTATTAGTTTGGCTAGGCATGAAGCTAGGGGAACATTGGAAAGACTTGATTGAGTATAATCATGAACTATTAATTGCTATGATTGTAGTGTTTATAGTGGTAGCTGTAGTATATGGTTTGAAATATTGGAAACGTCGTAAACAATAGGGAGATGCTTATGAAATTACATCGTGTAACCTATGTAGTATTTCTCTTTTTCTTAGGAGTTTATGTACTAGGGAACCATCTATTACCAGTGTCGGATCCAGTAGAGTCGAATTACGCTTTAACCGCAAAAGAGATGGTCCTTTCCGGAGATTGGTTGTCTCCACAAATTTATGGGCACTATTGGTTTGATAAACCAATTATGATTTATTGGCTATTAAGTTTGTCCTATTCTGTATTCGGTATGACAGACTTTGCAGCACGTTTTCCGTCAGGTCTTTTTGGGGCTTTATCAGTGGCTATGGTTTACCAAGGGGTGCGCACCCTAACAGGGCAACGATTAGGCGCTTTGTTATCAGCATTCATATTAGGCACATCTCTCATCGTATGGACCATTGCCCATGGTATCATCACAGATATGGTGTTGTTATTTGCCACGGTAGGTACCTTTTATTACGCCTATCGTGGACTACTAGTTAAGAATCCATGGTATATGGCAGTAGCCTATGGCTTTGCGGGGATTGCAGTATTGACGAAAGGTCCTGTAGGGCTGGTATTACCGGGATTGTTGTTCCTGATTTATGCAGGGGTTAAACGATCTTGGTCTATGGTGAAAGCTTTATTTCCATGGCAAGGTATCCTCGTGTTTTTAGCAGTTGTCTTGCCTTGGTATGGATATATGTACCATACTCACGGTATGGAATTTATCAATGGGTTTTTAGGACTTCATAATGTAACGAGAGCGACCCAATCTGAACATCCTGAGGTAAACCATTGGTGGTATTATCTACCTATTTTCCTAGGAGGCTCTCTCCCTTGGACGGGAGCCATTCTATATGGTATGTATCGGGGTTGGAAAACAAGAACTGATGCCTATCTATATACCATGATTATGGGATGGGGAACAATTTTGTTCTATACAATGATGGCCACGAAATATCCAACCTATGCTTTTATTTCGGTTATTCCTTTCAGCTTGTTAGGAGCTTTTGGGATTATTTCTTTGAAAGATGCCAGTCACCGTGCTTGGTGGTGGGTATTGGGACCGACTTTAGTATTATGGTGGGCTCTTGGGATTGGAACATTCTTTGCACCTTGGGGCTTTTGGTGGATTCTTCGAGCTGTTGTCGTAGGTCTTACCTTATTCCTAGGTGGGTGTTATTGGTATCGGAAACGATTGATGATGCCTTTCACAGTGGGGATGGGTACCTTGGTAGTACTAGGTATTGTGCTTATGGAAGGGTTGGTACCATTCTTGGGCTTGCGTTCTTCTGTGACCTATCATGAACAGATACGCAGCTTTCATGGACCTGTGTATTATTATGGGGAATATGCGGCGTCAGTGCCGTATTATTTAGATGTGACACCCGTGCGAGTAGAGCCTAGTCCAGAACGATTGGCGAAGTATAATGTACAGCGCAGTGCGAAGTGGAACGGTAAGAATGTGATGCCTCAAATTGAGGAACAAGAGTTATTTAAACGCTTGCAATCTGGGGAACGGATGCTCATAATTACCAATAAAAATTATGGTAAAGAATTAGAGGAATCTTCAGTAGGTCAATATTTAGAACGTGATGAAAGTAGTTCTAAGGTAGTACTATTGCATTCCAAATAGTGAGGTATCTATGTCAGTAGAACGATTGATGCGACAATTAAAAGGATTTTCTAGTCCCTATGTGTATAATCCTTGGAATGATTTTGATGAACGCTATGATACTAATCAGAGAGCGAGCTCCATTCGGAGAAAACAGTTACAAGCCTATTTGGAGCAGCGATTAGAGCGTGCTAAAATTCTCATCATAGCAGAAGCGGTGGGCTATCAAGGAGGGCGATTTACAGGGATTGCCATGACCTGTGAAAGAATGCTCTTAGGGCATCACCCTACGGTAACCCCATCTATGGTGTTTACTGGATTGGAGCCGAAACGAACTAGTAATCCAAAGAGCGAGTATATTATAAAACCGACACAAAAAGAAAAGGGCTTTAATGAGCCTACTGATTCTGTGGTGTGGAATGCCATGTTAGAAGCTAATATAGACCCTTATGAAGTGGTGTTGTGGAACATTTTTCCATTTCATCCCTTTAAAGGAATAGATGGCTTGACGAACCGGACTCCTACAAAGCAAGAATTAGACTTAGGGTGGACCTATACGAAACAGCTCTTAGATTTGTTCCCTAGGGCACAGATCCTTGGAGTGGGTCAAAAAGCGAGTCTTACCTTGGCGGAGTATGGGGTAGAAGTACAAGCTACCTTGCGCCATCCAGCCAATGGAGGAGCGGGGCTGTATAAGCAGCAGTTTCGGGAATTTCTTGAGGAAAAGCTGAAAGCTTAATAGGTAATACAAAAAGATGAAAAGCCGCAGCGCTTCTGAAAACTGCCCTACGCGAAAGTTTTCAGTAAGCACTACGGCTTTTCTTGCGGTGGATTAAAAAATAGAGGAAGGTTGATATTGCTCAACTTTCCTCTATTTTATTTGGAACTTATTTTTTTGTAGCTCCCTTTATGGAAATTCAGGAGGAGCTTTGTTATAAGGTCTTTTGTATTGGTAGTCTTTGTAATACTTGGATGACCTTGTCTAATTCTTCTTCTGTGTGTGCAGCGGTGACGGTTAAGCGCAATCGTCCAGTGTTGACAGGGACTGTGGGAGGGCGAATGCCACTGAGGATGATGCCTTCTCGTTCACATAGGCGACTGGCTTCTAATGTATCTTCGTTAGAGCCGATGATGATAGGAAATATCGGTGTATCATCGCTGCTAGGGATTCCTAGTGATTGCAAGGCGTTGTGCATATATTCTGTATTGCTTCGCAGTTTTTGATATACACTAGGTTCCTCTGCTAATACTTCTAGGGCGCCGATGCTAGCCCCAATGTCAGCAGGGGACAAAGCGGTGGCAAAGATGAAGGGACGACTGTGGTTAATGATATAGTCGATGATGGTTTGGCTACCGCAGACGTATCCTCCGATGGACCCTAAGGCTTTACTCATAGTGCCAGTGGTGATGATACGTGGGTTTTCACAGTGAAAGTGATGTGCTGTACCACGGCCTTCACCAATGACGCCAGTAGCATGAGCATCGTCTACAATAAGTAGGGCATTGTAGCGTTCTGCAAGTTCAAATAGTTCAGGTAAGGGAGCTATATCCCCATCCATGCTGAACACTCCATCAGTAATGATAAAACGCATACCATAGTGCTTAGATTGGCTTAATAAGGATTCTAGGACTGCCACATCCTTGTGAGGGTAAACTTGTACTTTAGCGCCGCTGAGACGACATCCGTCGATGAGGCTAGCGTGATTCAATTCATCACTAAAAATAATATCTCCTTTATGAACTAGGGCAGAGATTGTTCCTAGATTTGCCATAAACCCAGCTGTGAAAGTGAGTGCCTTTTCACAGTCTTTCCACTGTGCGAGACGGTGCTCTAGTTCTTGAAATAAAGGGAAAGAACCAGAGGTAAGGCGAGCGCCACCAGAACCAGTGCCATATTGTTGGATGGCCTGTAAGGCTCGATCTTTCACGTGGGGATGATGGGTTAAGCCTAGGTAATTATTTGATGCCATCATTAGATAGGTGGAACCTTCATACATAACATGAGTAGCATCGATAGGAGTATAGGTGCGAGGAGAACGAAATTGTGATTCCTCTTGGCGCTTGACTAAGGCTTCGGAGTATCGATTAAACATGGTGAATCCCTTTCGTTGTGACCCACGTAGGAGTGGATGTAAAATACTGTATTACTTCTTCTATCGGTGCATCGTCAGTGATAAAGAAGGCGCGACCACCAATAGGACTACCATAGACTTTCATAGGGCTTAACCGATGGTAGGTAGTGCCATAGGACACATAGCCCGTCGTATACTCTGGATCATCGGACCAACATAGTTCACCTAGTACGTAAGGCGATGCGAGGACCTTGCTTGCTAGGATGAGAGCCTCCCTAGAATGGATGGAAGAACAGCCATAATATTGCAAATGGTGGTGTATGTCTGCATCTGATTCGGCATCCATACGGGACACGCGTACTGTTTGGGGGTATACCTCACCAGTAGTAGCATTGACGAGCCAAGCACCACTTATAGTTTCTGTGTTTTGGCTGAGTTTGATAAAAGCCTTTTGAATCGCCTGTTCATGGATCTGTGCTTGTTGTAATAGTTGGGTAGCTACCCGATGAGAGTCCTCGATTGTTTCTGATTCTGTAGTAGCCACCATGAGAGCAGGGACTTTCACGATGGAGTCATCAGGAATCTCATCAATTTGTAAATTGATAAAATCTGGACGACCTTTGCTGTGTTGTAATGCTCGTTGTAAAAATTCTTCTGAAATGCGTGATAAGGATTCTAAAGAGACGAGACGTTCCGCTCCAGAAATATGAGAACCTCCTTGTTCATGAGGGCCTCCCTTAGCAGCGCGCATACGAATGCTGTAAACCATAAGTGACTAACCTTGATGCGCTTTCAATGTAGTAGCCAAGCGTGGTAGACGTCGCAAGATACTATAGAAGATAGGGCTTACAATGACTGTGAAAATCATGCCAGGTACTGCCATCATAAGCATAGGAATGACCATTTTGCCAAAGGATAAACCAATGGTGATACGGGCAATAGCAGACGCAATAGGACCAGAGATAAGAATAGACCACATGCGATTTTTACCAATCCATAAGATGAGTCCTACGATGAGGCGGAATTGCATGGCAATGGCAACATTTAGCAAGTTTTGTGTGCCCAATACAAGACCAATCAAACTAGAAAGACAGCCGCAGATGATGTACTTGCGGAATCCGAAGGCAGCGCAAATTGCTACCGCTAAAGGAGCAGATAGTTGGAACTCTACACCGGAAATTAAGTTGGGAATTTTGATGCCTCCTAGAATTGTCATCATCGCCGTTAAGATAGCGATCTCTGCAATTGTGTGAATACTTACATTTTTCATTTTGTGACCTCCTATTGTAAACTTTCAAAAACCTTACTTCGTTTACATTATAAAACGCAATTGCATATAGTGCAATATTCAATTGCAAATTTTATGGATTAGGGAGAGGCGCCTTAGTTGCTTAGGGTGGATTTTCTATAGTATAATAAAGGTAATTATTTTGATCGGCTTATGAACCTTATGGGTTCCCAAATGTTTCACAGTAGAAGTATGTATAGAGGGTATATGCTTTGCTGTGTAGAAGAATGTGACATAGATAGTGAGAAAGGTTTCTCACAGTGTTTTGCTGTATGAATACGAACAGAAATAGATACTTATTTGTGCTTACATGCCGATACATGCTTAACCATCTGAGGGTGGGATTATATAGTCTTGGACTATGGTAGTATGTATAGACAGTACGACTATAGTCCTGTAGGAGGAAATTTTGAATATACAAGAAGAAAGAACAAATATAGCTGCACCGGTAGGTGAAGCTACGCAACAACGACCACGTTCTACAACACGTACACGCCGCACGACGGGTCAAAATCGTCGTACCACTGTGAAAGCTGAGGGGGAACGTACCAGTCGTCCGCGTCCACAAGGCGATAATGGCGAGCGCCGTCAATCTAATCGTGGTCCGCGTAAACCACAACGTGCCAATACAACTGTGGAAAAACATGAACAAATAAATCGTTCCCATGTGCGAAAAGATAAATTGCAAATCATTCCATTAGGTGGTCTAGGTGAGATCGGTAAAAATATGACCATTTTCCAATATGGCGATGATATTGTCGTGTTAGATGCGGGTTTAGCATTCCCAGAAAATGACATGTTAGGGGTAGATATTGTAATCCCTGATATGAGTTATTTAATCGAGCATAAAGATAAAGTACGTGCCGTGGTGATTACTCATGGTCATGAAGACCACATTGGGTCCTTGGCGTATTTATTAAAAGAAGTGAACGTACCTGTGTATGCTACGAACTTAGTATGTGGCTTGATTGAAGGTAAGTTAAAAGAACATCATGTAAAAGCTAAAAAATTACAAGTTGTAAAAGCTGGTGATGAATTTAAAATTGGCTGCTTCAAAGTGGGCTTTATCCAAACAAATCACTCTATTCCAGATGCATGTGCCATCTTTTTAGAAACTCCAGTAGGTACTGTGGTACATACGGGGGACTTCAAAGTGGATCAAACTCCTGTAGATGGGAAATTGATGGACGTTCACAAATTTGCAGAACTTGGTAACAAAGGCGTATTGGCGCTTATGTCTGACTCCACTAATGTGGAAAAGCCAGGGTTCACTCCATCTGAAAGTTCTGTAGGACCAGCGATTATGCGTGCTGTCGCAGAAGCTACGGGTCGTGTTATTTTAGCTACTTTTGCATCTAATGTGTCCCGATTGCAACAAGCTATTGATGCAGCGGTAGCTACAAAACGTAAAGTAGTGGTATTAGGTCGTTCCATGGTAAATGTTACAGAAATCGCTCAAGAGCGTGGTTACTTAACAGTGCCAGAAGGAACTATCATCGGTGATGATGAAATGAATCGCTATCGTGCTGATGAAATTATGATCTTAACAACGGGGTCTCAAGGGGAACCAATGGCAGGTCTATCTCGTATGTCTACAAACAATCACCGTACCGTAGAGATTACGCCAAATGATACTGTTATCATCTCCGCTACACCAATTCCAGGTAACGAAGCGGCCGTAGGACGTACCATCGATAACTTATTGCGCCAAGGTGCTCATGTAGTATACGGCAAGGATCGTGGTATTCACGTATCTGGTCATGGTAGCCAAGAAGATTTAAAAACTATGTTGAATTTGGTGAGACCTAAATTCTTTATCCCAGTTCATGGTGAATACCGCATGTTGAAAAAACATGGTGAACTGGCTGTGTCCATGGGAATTGTAAAACCTAGCAATGTCTTGGTAGGTGATAATGGACAAATTTTTGAGTTTACTACTCGTACAGGTCGTTTAGCAGGTCGTGTGCCAGCTGGTAAAGTCTTTGTGGATGGATTAGGTGTAGGCGATGTAGGTAACATCGTTATCCGTGATCGTCAGCAATTAGCGCAAGAAGGTATGGTTGTGGTTGTTATGGCAATGGACCGTGCTTCTGGTACGATTGTAGCGGGACCAGATATGCTATCTCGTGGCTTTGTGTATGTTCGTGATGCAGAAGAATTATTAAGTGAAGCACAACGTCGTGTAGATGCAGCAGTAGAGAAGTGTGAAATGGATCATATCAAAGATTGGACAACGATCAAAACTGTGGTGCGTGACACATTAGGAAAATTCTTCTATGAAAAAACACGTCGTCGCCCAATGATTCTACCAATCATTCAAGACGTATAGAGAATATGATATAATAGGCATATGACGAAAGTCATATGTCTATTTATTGTATTGGCATAGAACTATGTTGCACCTTTGGGGCGAGACATAGTATGGGGTTAGTATATGAATCAAACAAGTACAAAGTCCGTCGTAGAGTCTGGTATCTTAACGGCATTGATGATTGTCTTTGCCATGATAGGTCTCAGTGTACCTATGCTTGGATTTTTTGGATCTATTTTTGTGCCTATGACGATTGCCATTGTAGGTGTACGTCATGGTTTTCGTTGGAGCCTATTATCTGTTGTATCAGCGATTATAGCCATTGCCTTTTTATTAGGACCTTTGACGGCCATAGTAGAAGGGGGAGTCTTTGGTGTGATTGGTATTTTAATCGGTTATGGATTAAGCAAGCACTGGTCGATTTCTAAATTGTTGATGATTCCTGCTGTGGTATTAATGCTAGCAGTAGTAGTTCAGTTTTGGGCATCTGCTTTGGTGATGCAGGTAAGTCCTACAGAGATGTGGTCATCTTTGGAAGAACAAATTACAGTATCCATGCAAGATATGTATGTGCAGCAGGGGCTTTCAGAGGAACAAGTGACAACGGCGATGACCGCCTTACAAGATCAAATTGAAATCATGAAAAAAGTATTGATTGCAGGTTTATTTTGCTCTGGTGTGGCTATTTCTTATATTATTAATCGTCTTACGTATATTGTGCTCAGTCGTATCGGTACTTACCATATTCCTGAAATGCCTACTATCAAAGGTTGGCGTGTACCAGATTGGGCATTACATATTTTTTTAGTGGGTGTCATTTCTTATTTTGTGAAACAATATATTCCGCTCCTTGAATATGTAGGCTATAATTTGATGTACTTAGGTGGTATAATGCTATTTATACGAGGTATATCTTGTGCTTGGCGTATTAGTAAAAGTTATCATCCACCGAAGTTTGTACCGTGGATTGTACTAGGTTTATTTATTATGATGTCACAGTCTGCCGCTATATTAGGGGCTCTAGATGTGTTCTTGCACCTAGAGGAACGATGGGGCAGACGAAGTGAGTGAAATTAGAGGAGGTAGTATGGATATACAAACTGAATACAGTTCTATTGAAATTACTGCTGCCGTTCTCATTCTTATCTTATTAGGTATTATTTTCTATTTGAATTGGCAACTAGCCATGTTGGCTTGTATAGTGGTAATCGCTGCGTATTTGTACGTGGGACGTACCATTCGAAGAGGACGACATTTTAGAAAAGCTCAATTTGACTGTATGGCAAAAGGGATTACACAGGCATCGACCTTTGCATTACAAAATTTACCCGTAGGGATTGTTATCATTGATGAACACAATGTGATCTGCTGGAGTAATAGCGTATTTAGAGATTGGTTACCTAGTGATTCCGATAAAACAATAAAATTAAGTGGATTTATTCCTACTTTGCGGATTGATAAATATTGGGGCAAGTCGGGATTCTTTCACGAAGAAATTGATGGTAAATATTACCGTGTATTATATAAAACGTTGGTAGCTCCGAAGTCTAATTATTCCGATGTTAATAGCGATGAACTAGAATCGTATATGGCATTTTATTTTGATGACATAACAGACATCGAAGTGGAGAAACAAAAAGCGATTTCTATGTTACCAGCTCTTGGCTTTATTGCTATGGATAATATTGAAGATTTGCGTTCTGGTTTGAGCGATATTGAATATACACAATTGTGGTCCGATATGAACCGATTGATTGTGACGGAAATCGATCAACATGATGGTTTTATTCGCAATGCTACAGAAGATACGTATACCTTTAGTATTAGTAAGGCCGCTATGTTGCACATGATGGAATCGAAATTTAGTTTATTAGATAAGATTCGTGCTTTAACTACATCGAAACATATACCTCCCACCATCAGTATGGGTATTGCTTTGACAGAAGATACTGTGAAAGTGCAAGGAGAAAAGGCAAAAGCAGCTTTGGAGATTGCTTTAGGACGTGGTGGCGACCAAGTTTGCGTATACCATGGTGAAGAAGTCAAGTTTTTTGGTGGAAAATCATCAGGAAATGAAAAGAATACTCGTGTCCGTGCTAGGGTGGTATCTCATGCATTGCATGAAATTATGTTGGATTCTGATCGTGTGCTTGTGATGGGTCATGATCGGGAAGATTATGATAGTATTGGTGCTTCTGTAGGCGTAGCAGCGATGGCAAGAGCTCTTAAGAAACCCGTGCATATTGCCTTGAGTTCGCATCCTACAGCAGTTCGTAAATTAGTAGAAGTATTGGTAGAACATCCAGATTTTCAAGGTCTAATTATTGATGAAGAAGAAGCAGCTCAGTTTGTAACAGATAATACAGTTGTGATTGTGACAGATGTGCATCGTTCTGAGATGGTGGCAGCTCCATCAGCTTTGAAAAAGGCAAATCGTCGTGTTGTCATCGACCATCATAGAAGGGGTTCAGACTTTATTGAGTCTCCATTATTGACCTATTTGGAACCATCTACATCATCTACTAGTGAACTGGTAACAGAGTTAATTCAATATTTCCCAGAACATGTAGAGATTAAGCATATTGAAGCTAGTGGTTTATATGCAGGTATTGTAGTAGATACAAAAAACTTTGTGGTCCAAACAGGGGCACGTACCTTTGAAGCAGCCTCTTTCTTGCGCCGATCAGGTGCAGATGTATCCTTAGTACGTCATTTATTTATGGATAGCTTTGAAGGTATGCGTATACGTTCTGCTATGCTAGCGTCTGCAGAAGAAATAGAAAATATGGCTTTTACAGAGGCACCGCAAGATGCGAAGAATGCAACAGTGATAGCAGCTCAAACAGGTGATAAATTAATTACGCTAGAGGGTATTGAAGCTAGTTTTGTATTTTATGTATTGCCAGATGGTGGCATTGGAGTCAGTGCTAGGTCACAAGGCAAGTTAAATGTACAGTTAATTATGGAATCTGTCGGTGGCGGAGGTCATCGTACCGTGGCGGGCGCTCAGATTTACAATATGTCTATGAAAGAGGCGCGCCAATGGGTGACTGAAGTAGCCGTATCCCATATGACAGAATTACAAAGAGAAACGAAGGAGGACTTATCATGAAAGTAATTTTATTAGAAGATGTTAAAAAAGTTGGTAAACGTGGCGAAATCATAGAAGTTTCTGAAGCTTATGGTCGCAATGTACTTATTAAAAAAGGTGTTGGCCTTGAAGGAACTCCTCAGAATTTGAACAATGCGAAACAAAAATTGGGGGCTCAAGCTCATAAAAAACAAGTGGACTCTGATGAAGCTACTGTATTGGCTAGCCAATTGTCGAAAGTATCTATTACAATCCCTGTTAAAATGGGAGATGGTGGCCGTGTATTCGGTTCTGTAACAGGTAAAGATATTTCTGATGCATTGCAAGCGCAAGTAAAAGTTGATGTAGATAAAAAGAAAATTGACTTAAAAGAGCCAATCAAAACATTGGGTACTCATGAAGTGTTAATTCGAGTGCATCCAGAAATTACAGCTAAGATTACTGTAGAAGTAGTTGCAGGTTAATAGAAAGAGGGGCTAGGCCCCTCTTTTTTGTATAAAATATGTAATTGTATATAGGGAGAGTATGTATGTCAGGACGGATACCACCGCATAGTATAGAAGCAGAACGAGCCGTACTAGGAGCTATTTTGCTCAATAAAGATGCCTTTGATGCAGTTAGCTCTATTGTAAAAGCAGAAGATTTTTACAGTGATAATCATCGAGTAATTTATGAAGCGATTGCTAGTATTGTAGGAAAAAATCAGCGAGCAGACTATGTTTTATTATCTGAAGAATTAAAAAAATCCCAAAAATTAGAGGCTGTAGGAGGTATTTTATACCTTACAAATCTTACAACAGATATTGTAGATGTATACAATGTAGAAGATCATGCAAAAATTGTGAGAGATAAAGCCCATTTGCGTAAACTTATTCATGTAGCGAATGCAGTGGAATCTATGGCCTATCGTGAAGAAGAAGAGACAGAAGATATCGTCAATCGAGCAGAACAAATGGTATTAGATGTAAGCGGCACCACCAAAGGAGAATCCTCGTTTAGTTCTATGCGAGATGTGGTGTATGAAACGATTGATCGTATCAATGAGTTACAACGGCATAAGGGGATACTGACTGGCGTATCTACGGGATTTAAAGACTTAGATAACTTAACTAGTGGCTTGCAAAAATCAGATTTAATTTTAGTAGCAGCCCGCCCTTCTATGGGTAAAACAGCATTTACATTGAACATTGCTCAAAATGTAGCTATGAAATCGAAGAAAAATGTAGCCTTTTTCTCTCTAGAAATGTCTAAGACACAGCTTGTAGCCCGTGTGTTGGCAGCTGTGGCAGGTATTAACTCTGGACGAATCCGGAATGGTCAATTGAGTCAAGAAGATTGGGGAAAAGCAATTAGTGCCTTGAATGATTTAGCAGAAGCTCCCTTATATATTGATGATACTTCAGGTTTGACGCCACAGTTAATGAAGAAAAAGTTGCGCCGTTTAATTCAAGAGCATGGTGAATTAGGACTTGTGGTGGTGGACTATATTCAGCTCATGGAAAATGGCGGTAAAAAAATAGCGGATAATCGCCAACAAGAAGTATCTGCCATTTCTCGACAATTAAAAATTATGGCACGAGAATTTAATGTACCATTGATTGCCTTGTCGCAGTTAAGTCGTGGTGTGGAAAGCCGAGCCGATAAAACGCCGATGTTAAGTGATTTGCGTGAATCTGGCTCTCTAGAACAAGATGCGGATATCGTTGCTTTCTTGAATCGTGAAAACTATCAAGATACAGAAGATACTAGTGATGGTGTAGAAACACAAGTTATCATCCGTAAGCATCGTAATGGTGAGTTAGGGATTGTAAAACTATGGTTTGAAGGGGCATATACACGGTTTAGAGATCTGGCGTATCGTGAAGATGACCCTGGTATATAGAAGTAGGAGGGAGAGCTAATGAAAGAGACTTGGAAACGTATGCTGTGTGCAGCAGTGTTGACTATGGGTATTACATCTACAGGAATACTCACAGTAGAAGCTCATGGATTGTGGGAGGCTCTTGGTAAAAGTGTATTAGGAGGCATTTCTGTGCATCAACATTTGAGTGACCTAGACAATACAGAAAAAGGGCAACAAGAAATGTTGGAAAAAACAAAAGACCGTACAGGCGTCTATGATAATTACGCCTATCAAATGCGGGCGAAGCGTATTGTGGATGAACTTTCAAAATCACCTCATGTGAAACGCAGTTATGTGGTGTACGTTAACCCAGATGAAGATTTCAATGCATTTATGACCTTTGGTCGAGTTATGTCTATTAACAAAGGCACTATGGATTTACTAGATGATGATGCTTTAGCGGCAGTAATTGGTCACGAGTTAAGCCACGGTGAGCATAAAGATTTAGTAAATGGAGCCAAAAAAAGTAGTATTTTATCTACCGTTATTGGAGCGGCTACCTTTAATTCAGGAGATTTAGGACAAATTGCGGCTGGACTTACGGGAAAATATTTAGATAGCCAAGTATTTACGATGTCCCAAGAAAAAAATGCTGATGAATTAGGGTTTATAATATTGTCGGATTCCTCCTTCAATGTAGGTGGGGCAGCTCTTGCCATGGAAGTGATTAAAAATAAATACGGTGATACGTATCGTGAGGGATTTGGTAAAATTTTAAATCCTAATGACCATCCCAAAACATCGCAACGAGTATTGGATAATTTACAACGCTTATATGCATATTCTGGAAATCATGTAAAGGTAGAACAACAAACCGTAATGATCAATGGAAAACCTGTGTATGAAGGTACTCCAAAAGGTAATTATACAGCACCTATGCGAGCTTACTTGGTGGCTGGTAAACTGGCTAGATTGTATCATGATAATGCCATTGGAGGTGCTCGTGTAGATGGATCTACTGTAGCGATTGGAATGACTAATATTGTGACTATGCCAACCTATGACGCAGCGTTTAACATTGCCAAACAAATGAATGCAGCTATCAGTGATGAGTCTGGTATTGTAGCAGATAAAAAAGTAGATAAGAAAGATAAAAAGGACAAAAAAGATAAAAAGGACAAAGAAGATAAAAAAGATAAAAAAGATAAAAAAGAACAAAAGTAATAAGGATAGATAAAACTAATCGTTATAGTAGACTATACAATAGGTCATTATTATCGATAGATATCGATAGAGAAAAACGATAAATATAGATGTTCTTTTATGGAATTCGATATAGATATGAATATATATGAACTTATGAGGAAGAACATAAGTGAAGCATAACTAAAAGTAATGATTACTTTAACCTTATAAAATAGCTGTTTTTAGGTTATTTTTTAAAGGAATTAATTAAATTATCCCTTAACTATGCATATATGATAAGAGTAAAACGCCTACAACAAGGGGATTTCTATTCCATGTGGTGTACATGTGTGCTATAATTTACGTATCAAGAGTAGTGACAATCTGTTGAGGAGTACTACAAGATGTCACAATTTATTTTATGGTTAGGGAAAGAGGTTTTAAAGATGGGAAATTTTGTTTACATCCAAGAAGAAAAACTTAACGCATTCTGTCAAGACGCATTTGAAGGATTTGGCTTCAGCCCTGAAGAAGCTGGCATCATTAAAGACGTATTGATGATGTCTGACATGTACGGTATCCAATCCCACGGTATGCAACGTGTAGTTCGTTACCACAAAGGTATTGAAAAAGGTCTTATCGATATTAAAGCAAAACCAGAAGTAGTATTCGAAACTCCAGTGTCCGCAGTTGTTGAAGGCC
Source organism: Veillonella sp. 3627 (assembly GCF_003992195.1). Lineage (NCBI taxonomy): Bacteria > Bacillati > Bacillota > Negativicutes > Veillonellales > Veillonellaceae > Veillonella > Veillonella sp. 3627. The sequence continues at coordinate 64,920 of NZ_RQVG01000006.1, forward strand.
ATGATGCAATGGGTCAATTAGTTGGTCATTTCGCTATGGAATTAGCAATTAAAAAAGCTAAAGAATCTGGTATTGGTATCGTATCCGCTCGTAACTCTAACCACTATGGTATCGCTGGTTACTATGCTGATCTTGCTTTAAAAGAAGGCTTAATTGGTTTCTCTTGCACTAACTCTGAAGCAATCATGGTTCCTACATTTGCTCGTAAAGCAATGCTTGGTTCCAACCCAATCGCTTTCGCAATGCCAGCTGAACCATACAACTTCTTCTTCGACGCTTCTACAACAGTAGTAACTCGTGGTAAATTAGAAATGTACAATAAATTAGGCAAAGAATTGCCTAACGGTTGGGCATTAAATAAAGACGGTAAAGCATCTCAAAATGCTGCAGAAGTATTGGGCAACATCTCCGACCACGTTGGTGGCGGTATCATGCCTTTAGGTGGCAACACTGAACAATTAGGTTCCCACAAAGGTTATGGTTACGGTATGCTTTGCGAAATCTTCGCATCTATCTTCTCTCAAGGTGGTACATCCAATAAATGTATGACTGGTGGCCGTTCCAATATTTGTCATGGTTTCATGGCTATTAACCCAGCAATCTTTGGTAACCCAGAAGAAGTTAAAAAACACTTCTCCACATTCTTACAAGAACTTCGTGAAGCTCCTAAAGCTGAAGGTGCTGAACGCATCTATACTCATGGTGAAAAAGAAGCAGAAGCTATCGAAGTTTGCCGTAAAGAAGGTGTGCCAGTTATCGACAAAACTGTGGCAGAATTGTTCGACGTATGTAACTTGTTGAAATTGGATCCTAAAAAATACTTCGGCGACTATGAACCACCTAAAGCAGTTGCTTCCAACTACTAATTTGCAGTTCAATAGCTGACAATTACAAATCTTTATCGATGCAGAATCAGTAGTTTTGTATCCCTAAGGAATACTTCTTAGAGACTGGTAACAGTCAACATCTTTGAACATATGAGAGAGGGAATCTGTGGATTTCCTCTCTTTTTGTTTATATCACACTGTGCGTATGCTAGAATTGAATTACAGTGATTCACACTATAGAAAGGGATTGTTAATATGGATATATTTTTAGCAGTCTTGCCGATCCTATGGCTTATCGTAGCATTGGCAGTATTAAAAATGCCTGCATGGAAAGCATGTTTGGCAGCAGCAATTGGTACATATATTTTAGCTGTATTCTACTATGGAGAAAATGCATATATTATGTACACAGGAGCTATGGAAGGTGTAGCTCTTGCAGTTTGGCCAATTCTTTTGGTTATTACAGCAGCAATTTTTACATATCAATTAGTAGTTCATACAAAAGCTATGGAAACTATTAAAGTTATGTTATCTTCCGTAACTAGTGATATGCGTATCTTAGCCGTATTGTTAGCATGGGGCTTTGGTGCTTTCATGGAAGGTATGGCAGGTTTCGGTACAGCCGTTGCGATTCCAGCAGCGATGATGGTAGCAGTAGGATTTGATCCATTGAAATCCATCTTGGCTTGTTTAGTAGCAAACTCCGTACCAACTACATTTGGCTCTATTGCGATTCCAACAACAACATTGGCATCTTTGACTGGTCTACAACCAGCTGAATTGGGTACATTCATTGCAGTGCAATTATTCTTCTTAAACGTAATTACTCCATTCTTCATCGTAGGCATCATTGCGGGCGGTGTGAAAGCAATTAAAGGTGTATTTGTACAAACTTTATTAGCTGGTTTAGCATTGGCGATTCCTGAATTATTGATTAGCATGTATGCAGGTGGTCCTGAGTTAGCCGTTATGGGTTCTTCTATTGTAATCATGGGTGTCATCATTGCTATCGCAAAATTAATGCCTGTTAATGATCCAGAATACAAAGTTGAAACTGGCGCTGCACGTACAGTATCTGCTAAAGAAGGTTTAATTGCAGCATCTCCATTCATTTTGATTTTCATCTTGTTAATTGGTACATCTAAATTGGTGCCAGCTGTATATAATGCTTTGATGGTATTTAAAACATCTGTACCTATCCATGCTGGTGTAAATGCAAAACCTTACACATTCGTTTGGATTGCGACTCCTGGTATCATGATTTTCATTTCCGCTTTAATTGGTGGTTTTATCCAAAAAGCAGGTCTTGGAACTCAAAAACAAGTATTAACTAATACTTTCAAAACTTTGAAATTAACGTATGTAACAATCATTTCTGTAGTAGTAACTGCAAAATTGATGACATACTCTGGTATGACTGGCATGATTGCGAATGCATTAGTAGCTGCTACCGGTAGTATGTACCCTGCATTTGCTCCTGTAATTGGTGCATTGGGTGCCTTCTTGACAGGTTCTGGTACAAATGCGAACGTATTGTTCGGACCATTGCAAACAGCAGCGGCTCATCAATTGACACCTGGTCATGATACATTAGCATTGTGGTTGGCAGCAACTAACTCTGGTTCCGCTGGTGTTGGTAAAATGTTCTCCCCACAAAGTATTGCGATTGCCATCGGTGCCGTAGGTCCTGCTCTTAACACATTCATCGAAGAACACAAAATCGATGCACAAAAAGCTGACCAATTACGTCATTCCATCGATGCAAGTTCTATCATGGTTCATGTAGCTAAATACTTCTTGTTATACTTAGTTATTTCTGGTATTTTTGCTTACTTCGGTCAAGAATTCTTCCCACAATTGGAAGGTATCTTAACAATGGTTAAGCACTAATTACTATCTAGCATACTAAAACAGATAAAGAGACAACATTTCGGTGTTGTCTCTTTTTGTATTTATAGCGTTTATATAATTTAAAATAGTTTTTACGATGATATATCAATATTGGGGCTCTTTGTCAAATGTGGGAATATATGTATGTAATAGGGGATACAACTTCATCTAATATTCATTGTAACTTCATGGTCGGCTCATTCTTTTTTCATAATTGGTTCATATTCATAGGATATGATATAAACAAGTTAGAAATAACGAATATTCCTTAATTAAAAACCAAGACACGATGCATCGGGCACGTGAAGGAGGAGATTATGAAAAAAATGTTTCGTTTAGGAGCTGCTGTGATGGCTCTAGGTGCAGGACTTATGATGGCAAGTGGTGTAGCAAATGCTGCGAACACAAGTATGATGAAAAATATGCCAGCAGATCAAATGGCTAAAATTAATTCTTGGAATGGTGTAGGTAGCGTGGTGCCTAGCGTATTACCATTGAGTGATGTAGATTATAAAGGGGTAGTTACAAAATTTAAATCCTTATATCCGGATGCACAAATTGTAGGTATTTCTTATGATGGAAAACATAACCCAACTTACGAAGTAGATGGTATCGTGGATGGTTTAAAAATTGAAATGCATATCCGTGAAAATGGAGATATTTTAAATACAGAAGTAAAACCTTTGAAACAAGGTAAACATATGAAACAACAGGGTTCCATGATGTATGGTCAAGCTATGAAAGGCAACCATAGTATGTCTAAAGCTTTTGATGTAAATGATATCATTATGCCAGAAGTGGCAGAAACAAAAGCTCAGGAAAAAGTGGGCGGCACATTTGAAGCAATGGATTGGTCTGTAGAAAAAGAGCATGGACGTCTAGTCTATGAATTAGATATGATCGATGGCAGTGGTAAAGAAGCTGAAGTCAAAGTAGATGCAATGACTGGCGAAATTATCAATGTAAAAGCAAAAACTAGCAAGTACTAATTCTAGTGAAATTCTCCTTATAATTCCCTTACTTTAAATACAAATAATACACAAATATACTCCCTTACTATATAACTACAACCCTTTGAGAATACATATGCCACTAGCTCTATTGTAGAGCTAGTGGCATTGTATTTTTATAAGAAAGCAGATCTATTCATTGTGTAATAACTTGCTTAATTTGCGAATTCATATAATATTCATGCAATTTTCATGTAATATTCATTCAAAATTCATTATACATTCATATGTAGGCGGTATCATACCAATATAGAGATGCATAGATATATGCAAGAAGTATTAGCTTATTATGTTTGCGAGAGAGGTAATTATGAATTTAAAAACATGTGTAAAAGCAAAAGTATTAACAATTGGATTAGCAGGAATAGTAACAGCTGGTATAGTTAATGCAGAAGATATCACAAATCCTACGACGGAAAATCCTATGGCTACGGAAGCTACCATAAATGATACAAACACGAATCAGAATAGTATTTTACCAGGTGATAGCCATACGACTTCTAGTGTTAAAAGTGAAAAACGTATTGATTACAAAGGAGCTACAAGTGCGTTCTTAACAGCCTATCCTAATGCTAATATTACAGCGGTATCCTATACTATGAAGTATATGCCTATGTATGAAGTAGAAGGGTTTGTGGATGGACAGAAGATATCTGTGAATATAACGGAGTCTGGGGAAATTATCAAACGAAAAGTGAAGACAATACAAGATGGCGATTCCTTAGAGCACATGGCTAAAGAGGGGTGGAAGCAACTTAAGAGTTTTGTGCAAGGAAAGGGGTTTTTAACGGCAGAAGAACGATTGATGAGTAAATCCTTTGATGTTAATAACGTTATCACTCCTGACCAGGCGAAAAGTGCGGTAGAAAAGGCTCTGGGAAGTGAGTTTAAGGTAGCTAGTTGGGAGCTAGAAAAAGATAAAGACTTGCTTGTGTATGATTTAGATATGGTAGATAATACAGGTAAGAAGGTTGAAGTTACAGTAAATGCTACGAATGGCGAGATTATTCGTACAGACATGAAGAAACATAAACACTAATTAAAATAGAGGAAAGCTGATTAAGTATCAACTTTCCTCTATTTTTAATACGTTAAAGGTGTGTTTTTTTGATAAGGAAAAAGCGAGGGGTTTCTTTATTTAGAAAAAAGAAACGCCACTAGTGTTCCACACGTAACTGCGCTCCTTAGGAGGAATAGCATTTTAAAATGACCGTTTGCCTAGTTTTGGGTGCTTACATGGTTTTAGTGTATATCGATCGATGATACGGCACGCTTCGTCTAGGGTTAGGTCTTCTTTTGTAGGCCCTTGTTCGAATATGCATCGAGGGTCGCTGGAGCCAACTTCTCCGGCGGGTAGGTATAGGTATTCTGAGTTATGAGGGTCACCAAAGATGTACCCTGCTTGTAAGTGTTCTTTGTGGATACGGCTCATGGTATCTCCTTCATCATAAAATTAGCAGCATCTGCTGAGACTAAGTGTAATTGTGTATGCCCCCAATGAGAAGGTATTTTTTGAAATGATGCTTTGTCATGTAAATGACCAAACACGCAGTGATCTACTTGGTACTGTTCTAGTAGGTCCGTAAATCCATTGGCATGATTTTCTAAGGTGGGTGGATAGTGCAGTAACAGTATGCGTGTTATCTGAGATGGGTCATCACCACTTTCAGTAATAGCAGTTTCCATAGCGTCTAGAGCTGCTTTAGTACGTATTAATTCCCGCTCATAGATGTGGCGGTCATCAGCTTCTTTAAAGAAAGGGTCTTGTGGATAGATATAGCCTTTCGTGCCGCCGAAGGCGATACCATTATGGTACAAACCTCTACCTTGTAAGAATGTGATACGTCCTTCCATAAGAGTATTCATTTTTTGTAGACTTGTCCACCAATAATCGTGATTGCCACGAATCATAAACTTTTTCCCAGGCAGGGTCGCAATGGTATCTAGATCTACCTTTGCATCACTAAGGCGCATAGCCCAAGACATATCACCTACTAGAAAGACTAGGTCATTAGGATCAATATGTTCTCGCCAGTGTGCTTGGATACGTTCCCAGTGGTTATCCCAGTGTGGACCGAAGATGGTCATAGGTTTTGTTGGTGGTTGCCCAGATAGGTGTAAATCGCCAATGGCAAAAACTTTCATTAAACCTCCAAAGAATTGTGTAAATATGGTTGTATATGACGGATAACCTCTAAGGCGCGTGTTTCATGACACACTTGTGAAATTCCATAACCGATGAAAAGCGGTGATGTTATATAGCGTGGTACAATTTTTAGATAGTGATAACCGTCATTTATATCGTAGAAAAATAGATTATAAGATTTTACATATTTAGAAAATCCTTCTAATACATAGCGTAAGATACGTTGTAAATATTTGGCTAATATGGATGTATCTAATTGTGGATCAAACCGCATATTAAATTCAAAGAATCCATGGATAGGACGATTAGATAAAGTCATGCGCAGACCATCCTTTTCATAGATGAGCCATCCTTCAAAATGTTCTCTGTGAATATCTTCACGGTAATCATAGTCCTCTAGGCCAATGATTTGGCTGTGAGGGTGATAAATAGAGCCTCCAGACATGGGGCCGTAATTTTTAAAGAATAAGACAGAGGTAAAACGAGGGTCGGATTTTACCTCCTCCCATTTCATTCGCCCAAACTCTAAAATATGGACCGCATCTAACAAGGGTAATTTAGAATATTCTGTATGCACATGGGGTGGAGTTTCGATGATAACTGTAGGCCATGTGTGTTTTAATACAGGGTATTTATTCATGAGCCAAATGATGGACCCAGATGTATCTAGTATATCGGTTAATTGCGAGGGTTCGCAAAATGGGCAGTGCCCGTCGCGATTGTGCATGCTGTTGGGCTTTGTTTGTCCCAGAGCAATATCAAAAATTAATGGTTCTTTCATAGTTCACCTCACTATTACTATAGTATCATAGGGGGCGAGGTTTATGAAAGTGTGAAACATGATATAATAAAAAAAGAATAGGAGGAACTATGAGACCTACAACATTATGTTTTCCAAAACGGGAGAATTTATTTTTATTAGGACGTAAAAAACGCGGCTTTGGAGCCGGCTATTATAATGGATTTGGTGGTAAAATTGAGGATGGTGAAAGTTTCCGTGCTTGCGCCGTGCGAGAAGTCTTCGAAGAAGTATCCTTACTGGTGAAAGAAGAGGACCTACAGGCAGTGGCGCTATTGGACTTTCAGTTCCCTTACTCACCGGAGTTGAGTCATATTAGTTATGTATATATGGTAGAACAATTTCAAGGTATTCCTTTGGAATCAGAAGAGATGAAGCCTCATTGGTTTACGTTGGAGAACACTCCCTTTGACCATATGTGGGCTGGTGATGAAGAGTGGATTCCACGGGTTTGGCGTGGCGAGAAGTTGAAAGGTATCATTACTTTCAAAGAAGATAATAGTACGATAGAATCCATGCAATTTATAACTGTAGAAAAGGTGCTAGAAAGTGACGATGTAGACCGTGTGACGGCTTGGATATATGAGGGCATGAAGTGAAACAAGTAGAACAGCAAAGCCAAGTGGCATGGACACAGCATTTATTAAATTGGTATGATGTGCATAAGCGTGACTTACCTTGGCGTGAAAGTAAAGACCCCTATCGTATTTGGGTGTCGGAAGTGATGTCTCAACAAACCCGGATTGAGGCCATGCGTCCTTATTTTGAAAACTGGGTGTTGCAATTTCCAACACTTGAAAGTTTAGCTAGTGCCGAAGAAGATACAGTGGTTCGGGCATGGCAAGGTTTGGGGTATTATTCTAGGGCTCGTAATTTGCATCAAGGTGTGAAAGAAGTGGTAGAAACCTATGGTGGGCAGGTACCACGAACACGAAAAGAAATGGAATCTTTAAAAGGAGTAGGTTCCTATACAGCAGGGGCAGTGCTCTCCATTGCCTATAACCTTCGTGAACCTGCTGTCGATGGGAATGTACTTCGTGTCTATGCTCGTCTATACAATATCCACGAAGATATTTTAGGGACCGTAGGGAAAAAAGTGATTACTTCCTTGGTAGAGGATACTATGCCCTACGATCGACCAGGCGACTTCAACGAAGCCCTTATGGACTTTGGGGCATCTATTTGCATTCCTAAAACACCTCGTTGTGAGGCCTGTCCGTTAGTACAGGATTGTGCAGCAAAAGCAGTAGGAACAGAGCAACAGTTACCTATACGGATTAAGAAAACAAAGGTACAATCTGTCCAATTATACGTAGGGATTATTTCTACAGTAGATGGGTACTACCTATTGCATCGAAGACCCAAAGAAGGATTGCTGCAGAATATGTGGGAGTTTCCCAGCGTAGAAGGTGGCACAGCAGAGAGTCGCAAAGTAGAATTAATTGAGGGGTTACAATCCATTGGGGTTACCGTCACTATGGAACGACCTATGGCAAAGGAAGTAACCCATATTTTTAGCCATCGCAAATGGACGATGAAAGGCTACCGAGGAGAAGCTACAGAGGTGGCAATAGATTCGTCGAATACAATTATGCTAGAAGGTGATGAAGCGGTGCAACAAGCTGTAGCAGAAGGTCAGATTATTCCTCTGAAGGAGGATTGGATTCTCTGTCGTAAAGAGGCCTTTCACGTCTTACCTTGGGCAGGGCCTCATGGCAAGTTCATTGATCTTTGTTAATCTATACCGAGGAGTGATATAGATGAGAATATATATATTGATGGGAATCTTAGTACTTGGAATGGCTCTTTTTGGAACTATGACAGGATACTGGGTAACCTTATTTAGAAATAGTTCGAAACGAAAGGGCCTAATCTATGGTGGTGTACTGGGGTTAGCCCTTGCAGTAGGAACGATTGTCCTACAACGCCTTATGTACAGCATCCATGGTGGTATGATGATGGATCTAGTACGCCCGGTCCTAATCGAACTGAATGGATTAGTCGTAGCACTGTTCAGCACCTTTGCAGTATTGACGATCTTCGGTGTATTCTACGGACTTATGCGTTTAGGGGCTCGCTCTGACAGCGGAGATAGCCATATCGACGAATCACGGAGGAATTTCTTTAAACGTACTGCTGTGGTGGTACCTGCTGTAGTAGGTGTCACAGGATCAGTAGCGGCCTTTCAAGGGAATGGTGAACTGCAACTACGCAAGATACAGTTGGCTTTGAAAGATAGACCAGAGGTGTTGAAAGGATATAAAATTGGGCAACTTAGCGATGTTCATATAGGCCCTTTCATCGGCATGGACAAACTGAAAGAAATGGTAGATGCCATTGCTAGTGAACACCCGAATCGACTGGTTATCACTGGAGATTTAATCGATGATTTGGGGTATCTTGATGAAGTGGCAGATTATCTAGATAGCCGTGTACAAGATTTTCCTGATGGCATTGATTATATTTTAGGGAATCACGAATACCGCGTCGATGTAGAGCGTGTGTGGAAGCGGTTCCACCAAACGAAGATGCACATGTATCGTAACAGTCATCAACAGATATTAGGTGGACCTCGCCCTGTGTATTTAGTGGGCATGGATTACCACTTTAAAGACGATGTGCAAGAGGAAAATGTGCGCTTGTTGGACAAAGCCATGAAAGGTATGCCCGACAATGCATATCCTATCTTGTTGGCGCACCATCCGAACTATATCCCTGAAGCATTCCGTAGACATATCCCATTAACCTTATCTGGACATACCCATGGAGGACAGATTAATCTATGGGGCGTGAACCTAGTGCCGGTGTATAAGCCGTATTGGAAAGGACTCTACGAAGAACAAGGATTATTTGCCTATGTAAGCCGAGGGTCGGGACATTGGTTCCCTGTGCGGTTGAACTGTGCTAGAGAAGTGACGGTGTTTACGATTTTGTAAGTGAAAAAGCAGAACCCCCACAGCGGCAACTGTGGGGGTTCTTTGTTTCAATGGATTTGATTAACTTTTGTACCTGTAGTATATCACAAAAAAATATATTGTCATCTCAAAGTGGACTTTTTTGGGCACACATAGGACATGTTTAATGATATATTATAGAGTAAACAATATCCATTATCATAAATATAAATGATAATATAGGTAATAGCTAATTCTTTCGATCTTTGAAAGATATAATTAAAAATTTATATTGAGAAATAGTATCAGTTGTGATATAGTATAGCTAAGTAAGACTCATGGAATTTTTAATTTAGGGATAGTACGGGACATCCCACATGTTTAGTAAGGGAGGAAAGACCATGAAAGAATTTAAATTATGGCGGTTGTTCATTGTGTTTGCCGTTTGTATTATGGCTATTGCAGGCTGTGGAAAGCAAGCGGATACGGTACAAGATAGTAAGCCATTACAAGTGGTAACTACTACAACAATGATTACAGATTTAGTACAAAAAATTGGTGGTGACCATGTAACAGTACAAGGATTGATGGGGGCTGGGGTAGACCCACATTTATACCAAGCTAGTGCAGGTGATGTATCTACTTTACAAAAAGGCGATATAATCTTCTTGAATGGTATCCATTTAGAAGGTAAAATGGGCCAAGTATTCCAAGAATTAAAAAAATCCAACAAAACAGTAGTGGAAGTGTCTAAAGATATGGATCCATCCACATTGTTAGCTTTTGAAGAAGAAGGTCCAGATGCAAAAGACCCTCATATTTGGTTCGATGTACAAAACTGGAAATTAGCAGCCAAAGTAGTAAAAGACACATTAGTAGCAAAAGATCCAAAACATGAAAAAGACTATGTGGCTAATTACGAAGCATACATGAAAGAATTAGATGCAGCCGATCAATATATTAAGGATAGAACGAAAGAAATTCCTGAACAATCTCGTGTATTAGTCACTGCTCATGATGCATTCCATTACTTTGCTCGTGCTTATGGCTTTGAAGTAAAAGGCTTGCAAGGTGTGAGCACAGCTACAGAAGCGGGCACAAAAGATATGAACGACTTAGTACAATTTATTGTAGACCACAAAATCAAAGCTATCTTCGTAGAATCTTCTGTTCCTCATAAAACAATCGAAGCTGTACAAGAAGCATGTAAAGCTAAAGGTTGGGACGTAGCTATCGGCGGTGAATTATACTCCGACTCCTTAGGTTCTCCTAACACAGAAGGCGGCACTTACATTGGCATGGTCAAAGCCAACATCGATACCATTGTAGGAGCTCTTAAATGATGAGTGACAGCAAGTGTATTTTGAAAGTGAATCATCTTTCAGTAGCCTATGATGATACGGTGGTGCTGAAAGATGTATCCTTTCAGATTGAACAAGGAACGATGACGGCCATAGTTGGTCCTAATGGTGCCGGCAAATCAACCTTGGTGAAAGCCATGTTAGGACTTGTGCCATTAGTAGAAGGAACGATTGAGTTAACATTAGATGCTAAAACAGTTTCTGCTTATGGAGGCGTGAAAACAAATAGTATTTATAACCATATTGCCTACGTACCACAAACCTCAGCAGTAGATTGGGATTATCCCATTACGGTGTTTGAGGTGGTATTGATGGGCACCTACCGTAGACTAGGTTGGTTTACACGCCCAGGGAAACGTGAACGAGATGAGGCGACAAAAGCCTTGCAAACGGTAGGCATGTTAGACTATGCACAGCGGTCTATCTCACAATTGTCAGGAGGACAGCAACAGCGTGTATTTCTAGCTCGTGCTTTGGTGGAGAACCAAGAGGTGTATATACTAGATGAGCCTTTCAAGGGTATCGATAAGACGACAGAGGCGGTACTCGTAAAGATTATGAAAGACATGCAAGCAGCAGGAAAAACATTGCTGATCGTACATCATAATTTGCAAACTTTGGAAGCTTATTTTGATCAAGTTCTCTGCATCAATCGCAGATTGGTGGGCATGGGACCGGTTCGAGATATAGTGGGATCCCCTATCCTAGATGAGACATATTCATACTAGGAGGCACCATGGAATTATTACAACAATATACATTTCAAATCGTAGCACTGGGGACGGTGATGTTAGGCTTGGTATGTGGCGTCATAGGAACCTTTGCAGTATTGCGTCAAGAAAGCTTACTAGGTGATGGCGTAGCCCATTCCACACTACCTGGGGTAGTGGCAGGATTTCTTCTAACAGGTGTGAAAGACACCACAGTGCTATTACTAGGTGCGATTTGCACGGCCTGTTTGTCAGAATGGATTATGTATAAAACATCCCAAAAAGGAGTTCGTTTTGATGCAGCCTTAGCTACGATTTTAGCAACCTTCTTTGGATTTGGGACAGTGTTATTAACGCGAGTACAGTCTATGGAAAATGCTGGACAGGCAGGTCTGAATACGTTTATCTTTGGACAAGCTGTAACCATGATGCAAAGTGACATTTGGGTGATGGCCATTTGTGGAACCTGCATTGTAGGCGGGGTTATTGTACTTTGGAAAGAATTGAGTCTTACCGTATTTGACCCTATTGAGGCGCAGTTGATGGGTATCCCTGTGTCAAAGGTACGATTTTTTTATCGAGCGGCGCTCGTAGTGACTATTGTGATAGGCATACGGACGGTAGGTGTTATTTTAATTAGCTCCTTGCTGATTGGTCCAGCCATGATTGGTCGCCAGTGGACTCATTCCTTGCGGACCTTGGTAATTATTGCTGCCATCTGTGGTAGTGTAGTCGCCTTTATGGGAACTTTTGTGAGCGCCCTATGGGGCAATCTTCCTACGGGCCCTATTATCATCATTGTTATGACTGGTATGATTTTATTAAGTTTAGTATTGGCTAATGGTAAACGCCTCATGAGGAGGTGTTTAGGATGAGTCATATCTTAGAAATATGGGGTATAGCTACAGTGACAGGCATCAGCTGTAGCCTTATAGGTACATTCTTGGTGTTGCGCCGTTTATCTATGATGGTGGATGCCATTACACATACTGTTTTTTTAGGCATTGTATTAGCTTTTTTGGTGACAAAAGATTTGAACTCCCCTTGGCTTATCATTGGTGCTACCGCTATGGGGGTAGGGACGGTGTATGCCGTAGAGTGGATGCAACGGCGTCGTTATATTAGACCAGATGCAGCTATCGGTATTGTGTTTCCCTTCTTATTTGCCTTAGCCATTGTGTTAGTTACCTTATTTGGTAAACACATACATCTCGATGTAGATACGGCGATTTTAGGCGATTTAGCCTTTGCCACATTTCAACGCTTCACCGTAGATGCCTATGACTTAGGACCTATGTTGTTATGGATTGCCATTCTGGTATGCCTTATCAATGCGGTATGTATTGCGCTGTTTAAGAAAGAATTAATCCTTATCACCTTTGATCCTGTGTGTGCTAAGATATATCAAGCGATGCCTATGGCAGTGTCCTATGGACTGATGACGTTAACCTCTTTAACTACAGTGGCATCCTTCCAAACAGTAGGAGCTATCTTGGTAACGGGTTGTATGATTGGGCCACCAGCGACAGCATTTATGCTAGCTCGTTCTGTGAAAGCAATGATTTTGATCAGTGCGTGTATATCTACTATAGCGGCAACCATTGGAGTGGCATTAGCCTTCCTGTGGGATGTATCCATTGGTGGTATGATTGCCACAGTCATCGGATGTATCTATGGACTGGTGTGGATCTATAAATATGGTAGAAACAATGGATAATAGTATCATTGTATATGCTAGAAAGAATACATAATGGTAGCATTGTATAGGCTAGCATGATACAAATATAAAAGGACTGAAGTAAAATGATGTGTTAGAATTTACTTCAGTCCTTTGTTATTTGTGTATTTCTTTAGCGAAATAAAAAGGCTGAAACCAAATGGTTACAGCCTCTTTTGTGATATGTGTAGTGTTTTATTTATTCATGTTTTCGATTGCTTCTGCTTCTGCTTTGTTGAATTTAGAAGCAATAACGATGCGAATTAAGCAAAGTGCAACGAAGATGTATGCTGCAAAGCCTAGCCATTCAGCTGTATCACCATAGGATTTTGCTTCAGTGAAAGCCAATTGAAGTGGAGCTTCGCTACCACCTGTACTTACGGAGAAGGCGATGATACCAGCGATGATAACGCCGATGATACTTTCACCAACGATCAAGCCAGAAGCGAACAATACGCCACGGCGATTAGATTGTTCTACGTCAGCATCTGCATAAGCACCAGCACGTTCTTTCGCACGTTTTGTAATATAACGATTTACGAAGTAACCAATGATGGCACCCATTACAAGAGGCATTTCCAAAGTTGGAGGTAAGTAGATACCCATACCAATTGCAAGTGGTGGTAATGTTAAGGATTTTGTTGTAGATTTTAAAATTAAGTTTACAACGATAGCTACGATACCTACTACGATGCCGTAGAAAATGTATGTCCAATCCATATTAGCATTGAAGATACCTTCTGCGATTTGACGCATCAAAGTAGCTTGTGGAGCAGATAATGCTTGAGCAGGATCCATTCCTTCACGAGGCATAGCGCCTGTAAAACCATATGCATGGTATAACAAGTCAAGTACTGGAGCAATCGCTACGGCACCAGCTAAGGAACCAATTAATAGAGCTACCTGTTGTTTCCAAGGTGTAGCACCTACTAATTGACCAGTTTTCAAGTCTTGTAAGTTATCGTTGGAAATTGCTGCAATGGAGATAACCACGGATGTCATGAAGATCGCCAAGGCAGTGGAGAATTTTACGCCTTCTGGAGTAGATAATAAGTCATTGGTAGAACCGATGGCAAATACTACTAGAGAAGATACGATGATACCGATGATACCGATACCAGAGATTGGACTTGCAGAAGTACCAATCAAACCAGCCATGTAACCACAAGCAGCAGCTACGAAGAAGCCGATTAACAATGCCACTACGATACCTGCAATCACTAATGTCCAAGCAAGACCTGCAGACATTGGAAGCGCAGACACGAAAGAGTAGAAGCAAATGATTAAGCCAATAATAATTAATGCAAATACAACGCCAATAGTAGATGGTTTCATATCTGTATCCATACGGTGTGTGTCGCGATATTCAGCGCTTGCCGTCATGGACTTAATAGATAATTTAATACCTTCAATAATTGGTTTGATCAATGTTAACAATGTCCAAATCGCTGCCACACCGATAGTACCAGCACCGATGAAGCGGACTTTTGTTTTCCAAACTGTACTAGAGAATTTGATAGCTTCCAAATTATCTGGGTTTGGTAGATGATTTGTTAAGTATGGTACGAAACCACCCCAAGCAATAATCATACCGATTAAGATAGCGATACCACTAGCAATACCAATTAGGAAGCCTGCGCCTAATAAAGCAGAGGAGAAACCGAAAGGAATTTGTGTAGCACCAGCACCTACAGGGAACCAGAATGATTTAGATTCGCCTAAGACACGTAAACCTTGTGTAACAAAACTGATGATACCAGCCAATGCGCCACCAGATACGATTTCTTTCATACCACCAGATTGTTTTACTGTTTCACCAGGAACACTGGAGCCTACTTTCAAGATTTCAGCAGCGGCACGACCTTCTGGATATGGTAAGTCGCTGTTCATAACCATAGCGCGGCGTAATGGAATGGTAAATAATACCCCAAGACAGCCACCGCAGGCGGATAATAACAATGTTTGCAATAAGTCAAAGTTTTGCCAATAACCAATCATCAATAGACCTGGCAATACGAAAATGACTGCAGATAAGGTACCAGCAGCAGATGCTTGCGTTTGTACCATGTTGTTTTCAAGAACATTGGAATCCTTGAAGAAGCGTAAGATTGCCATAGATATTACGGCAGCCGGAATGGAGGATGAGAACGTCAAACCTACTTTTAGCCCTAAGTATACGTTAGATGCAGTAAAGATTAATGTAATAATCGCACCTAGTAACATACCTCTGACTGTTAATTCCGGTAAGCTAATATCATGACTCATAAAATCATGCTTCATAGTTATACCTCCTTAAAATACACTACTATCTCATCCATTGTATCAGTATTCTCATAGACTTTCAATAAAAAATATAGTAAATATTGTATACATACGTCTTTTTGAGAGAATATAGTTAAAATATTCATATAAGGTTCATCTAGTTAGTGTATATATAAAGAAATAATTATTCCTATATCATAAGGAGACAGACTATGAAAAGAAAGATATTTGGCGCTCTATTCATGGCCGCTTGTTTACCGATGGCGTTACAGGCAGCAGATGTTACGGTGGTGAAAGAAACACCGATTGCTGTAGGTGAACGTATCTCTACAACAGCATCGCCAGAAACCAATCGCATTATCCGTGAGGAAACGATGAAAGCTAGACAAGATACAAAACAAATCGTAGCACCAGCGGCAAAAGCGTTTACAGATCGTTTACAAGTAACAGTCAAACCAGAGACAGTGAAAGAAAATTATATGGATTTGACATACCCACGAGTGCAATCTGTCAGTCCTTACGTGACGAAAGCGATAAATAAGACGATTACAGAGTATGTAGAAAAGCTTCGTAAGCAAGTCCACAAGATGAATGAAAAAGCAGTAGATGGAGAAAAACAAAATCTGTATATGAGTTATGATGTCAAAGCAGATGGGAATGGTATTTTTTCTGTCACTATCACATCCTATACAATAGAAGACAATGCGTCTCATGGGGTAAACGTGGAAAAGGGATTTACTTTTAATACCACCACAGGCCGTACGCTGTCCTTAAATGACTTTGGTGGACTTCCACAAGAGAAGATTACAGCAGGAATACAACAACTACCGAAAGATGGTAAAAAATCTATCTATGCAGATGCCACAGTAGGCAAGCCAAATAGTTTCTTTGCCCGTGAAAATCATGAGATTGTGTTGATTTACGACCAAGAGACTATTGCCCCTATGTCTAGTGGTAGCATTTATGTGCCAGTAGGAAACTTAGGGAAATAAGTTAAAAATCATAAGCCCACTCTGCAACTGTTAAGTAGTCATGCCTAGTGGTATCAAATATAGAAAGTATATGTACAGCTAGAGATTGTAAAAAATAACTAGGCAATGAAATAGAGGAAAGTTGATAGGTTTTGTTCAACTTTCCTCTATTTTTATTTAGTGATTCTGTTGTTTCTTCGGAGCGTCAAGTCTCTTATAATAGGCTTTATCGATATCTGCATAGGAGATAATCCCTTGTTGTGCCATTAAGGTTAATACTGTCCGTTGTCGTTGTTTTGTAGCATCTATGTTGCTTACTGGGTTAAAGTAGGACGGCGCTTGTGGAATGCCTGCCAGCACAGCAGCTTGACTTAAGTTAAGGTCCTTTGGTTCTGTCTTAAAGTATCCTTCAGAGGCTGCTTTAATACCATAGTAATCGGTACCATAATAAATGGTGTTCAAATACATGGTGATGATTTCATCTTTGCTGTAATAATGCTCCATCAAATAGGCAAGAAATACTTCTTCCACCTTACGAGACATGATACGCTTGGAGGATAAGAATAAATTCTTTACTAATTGTTGGGTAATGGTACTACCACCTTCTACGGTTTGCCCGGCTATGGTATTTGTATACAAGGCGCGACCAATGCTAAAGAAGTCTACCGCTCCATGCTCATAAAAACGTTTATCTTCCGTAGCCACTAAAGCTTGTTTTACTATAGGACTAATGTCTTCGCTGCGAACGCGATGCTCTAGTGGCACCCGTTTATCCATGGCCTCCTCTACAGCTTCTTTAAAATGAAAGAGACGTTTGATGCGGTCGATTCTGGAAAGTTGATCTTCCCCTTGTTCAATGGTTTGTTCTTTTATCGTATGCGCTACATGTTGCGTAGTCGTTTTAGCATCCTCTGGGGTATACCCAGCGAACCAATATAAACCACCAGCAGCAATGGCAAGCACAAGAATGAGTTTAAAAAGTGTTTTCATGGGTTCATCATATCACATCTAGGGTGTATCAACAATAGGACTTATAGAATCTTATAATAAAGTGGATTGTCCTTGTTATATACACATAAGATATTTGTAATGTAACAGAGTAGTGATGACGTTGAGATTGTTAGAGTTATAGTATTTTTAGTAAAAAACAATAGACATTATGATTTAGCCCTTAGCAATTATGAAATGATAGGTTATAGGGAATGGCTATGGAATAGCAACATATAGATTAAAAATGCATATAAAAGAATTTTTATAAAAAATACTTGCATTATTATGCAAGTGGTTGTATAATACGTTCATAAGATAGAAACAGGTACTGCATAGCAGTCATTTACACAAAGAAAGAGGTTTATTATGAGCAACATTAACAAAGTAGTATTAGCCTACTCCGGCGGTTTAGACACATCTGTTATTATTCCTTGGTTAAAAGAAAACTATGGCGCAGAAGTCATTGCAGTATGCGTAAACTTAGGTCAACCAGAAGATTATGACGCAGTAGAGAAAAAAGCCATCAAATCTGGTGCTACAAAAGCATACATTATTGATGCGCAAGAAGAATTTGTGTCTGACTACATTTGGCCAGTGGTCAAAGCAGGTGCTGTATACGAAGGCAAATACTTATTAGGTACTTCTTTCGCAAGACCATTGATTGCTAAAAAATTAGTAGAAATTGCTGCACAAGAAGGTGCTGATGCCATCGCTCATGGTGCGACAGGTAAAGGGAACGACCAAGTTCGTTTTGAATTGACTATTAAAGCACTTTCACCAAATACAAAAATCATTGCTCCATGGCGTGAGTGGGAATTGAAATCCCGGGAAGATTGCATGGAATATGCAGCGAAACACGATATTCCAGTAGTGGCTACTAAAAAACACCCATACTCCATGGACCAAAACGTATGGCATTTATCCCATGAAGGTGGCGATTTAGAAGATCCTAAGAATGCACCTAAAAATGATGTATATTTAGTTAGCAAATCTCCAGAAGAAGCTCCAGATGTACCAACTATGGTGACCATCGACTTCAAAGAAGGTGTTCCAGTGGCAGTGAATGGTCAAGCCATGTCTCCACTTACCATCTTACAAACTTTAAATGAAATCGGCGCAGCTAATGGTATCGGCATCGTGGATATTGTAGAAAATCGGTTAGTAGGCATGAAATCTCGTGGTGTCTATGAAAATCCTGGTGGAGCTATCATTATGTATGCGCACAGAGAATTAGAATATCTTTGCCTAGACAGAGCCACATACCATTATAAAGAATTGGTGGCGAATAAATACGGGGAACTTGTGTATGATGGCATGTGGTTTGCTCCATTGATGAGCGCTTTACAAGCTTTCGTGGATAGCACACAACAAACAGTAACCGGTCAAGTTACATTGAAATTGTACAAAGGTAATATTATCAGCGCAGGATCTACATCTCCATACTCCTTGTATAACCAAGAATTTGTAACATTTGAAGAAGATGATGTATATAACCAAGCTGATGCAGAAGGGTTCATCAATTTATTCGGATTGCCTTTAACAATCAATGCATTAATGAAAGAGAAAGCAGGTTTAAAATAATGGCGAAACTTTGGGGCGGACGGTTTACCAAAGGGACGGATAAGGCAGTAGAGGACTTCACGTCCTCTATTTCCTTTGATTCCCGCATGTATAAAGAAGATGTGGCAGGCAGTATTGCCTATGCTACAATGCTAGCAGAGCAACAGATCATTTCTCAGGAAGATAAAAATGCCATCGTAGCAGGCCTACAAGCTATTGAACAACAAATTGATGCAGGAGATTTCGAATTTTCTGTGGCATTAGAAGACATCCATATGAATATAGAAAAACGCTTAACCGATGCCATCGGTGAAGCGGGAGGACGCCTGCATACAGGGCGTAGCCGTAATGACCAAGTAGCAGTGGATTTGCATATGTATATTCGTAAAGCTGTGGTACACATGGGTGAGGAACTTGTGAATTTGCAACAAGCTTTCTTAGAAGTGGCAGAGAAGTATAAAGAGGTGATTATCCCTGGATATACCCATTTACAACGGGCGCAACCGGTGTTATTTAGTCACCACATGATGGCGTACTTCTCCATGATCAGTCGTGACTTTGATAATTTACTGTTAATCTTTAAACATGCTAATGTGATGCCATTAGGGGCAGGGGCTTTGGCAGGTACGACCTATCCTATCGATCAAAATATGACGAAGGAATTGTTGCATTTCGATGCCATCTATGAAAATAGTATGGATGCTGTCAGCGACCGTGACTATGTATTAGAGTTCCTCAGCTTTGGGGCAAAAGTGATGATGCATTTAAGTCGGTTAAGCGAAGAATTAATCCTATGGTCTAGCACAGAGTTTGGGTTCATCGAATTAGACGATGCCCATTGCACTGGTTCCAGCATTATGCCACAAAAGAAAAATCCAGACGTATGTGAACTCGTACGTGGTAAAACAGGTCGTATCTACGGTCATTTGATGGGACTTCTTACAACCATGAAAGGCCTGCCAATGACGTACAACAAGGATATGCAAGAAGATAAAGAAGGAGTCTTCGACACGATCGATACCTTGCATTTTGCTATCTCTATTACAGCTGACATGTTACGCCATATGAAAGTTAATGGAGACCATACAAAAGCAGTGTTGGACGATGATTTCTCCAATGCTACGGATATGGCGGACTACTTGGCGAAAAAAGGGGTACCGTTCCGTGAAGCTCATGCCATTGTAGGGGCAGCGGTACAACATTGCATTGAAAAAGGTTGTGTGTTGTTAGATTTATCAGTGGAAGATTTCAAAGCTATTTCACACCACTTTGAAGCAGATATCTTGGATGCCATTACCATCGAAGCTTGCGTAGCAGGTCGTAGTAACTACAGCGGTACAGCGCCAGAGTGCGTAGCACGTCAAATGCAGATTGGACAAACAATCGTGGCAGAAGAAGTGGCACAAATCCAACAATGGAAAGAAAAAATTCATTTACAATAAATAGGTTTGTAGCAATATTCATATTGTATTCTCTTATTCGTATAAAAGTGGCATCTGTAAATGGTATATGGGGCGATTCTGGTTTAGCAAGACTATCGCAACTATGAAAAAAAGCAACGGCAAATCCGTTGCTTTTTTGAGATAAGTTCAATATCCTTAATCCTTATCTTCTTCATTTTCTTTTAGAAGATCTTTTTGTGAATTTTTTTCAGAGAGTTTTTGATCGATATACTTATTAATATTTTCATAAAATTCTTTGGTCGTCTCACTATCCAATTTTGTCGAATTATGAATTTGATTAACTTGATTGACTTTCAAATGAACAGATTGAATACCGTAAGAGGCTTGTTTTTGGCGGAGTGTTTCTAATTGTTCTTCTGAAAGAGGATTGCCAACAATCGTCAAGACCAATTCATTTTTGCTTGACTTGTAGACTTGACTAATGACCGTATGATTGGTGAACTCTTTTCCTACAAATTGTTTGATTCCTTCTTTTCGTGCCTGATCCATCGTTAGCGTGACTGCTGAATAGGTGGCTGGAAGAATTAATAATACAATCAAGGATATCAACCCAATTCTCATTTTAATGTTTAGCTCTTTAAATGAGCGTAAGGGAGATTTTCTCATCAAAATTCTTGTTCCAACAATATTGGTTAGCATGATAAAGACACAGTTAATTAAAAAAAGATAGAGAGCGCCATATATAAATTGTACATTTCCATTAGCTAAACCATAGCCTGCAGTACAGATAGGTGGCATCAGAGCTGTTGCAATGGCTACTCCTGGCACGATATTGTTCGCTTCTTTTTTTCTTGAACCAATTACACCTGCTATCCCACCTGCAATAGCAATGAGAACATCCCAAATGGTTGGAGAGGTTCGAGCAATCAACTCGCTGCTTGCATAAGATATGGGAGAAATCCAGAAATACAGAGCTGAGACAAGCAAACTGACCAATACTTGAGTCAATAAAACATTTAAAGATTGCTTGATTAAACGGGTATCAAAAATAGCTAACCCGAATCCCAGTCCAACAATCGGTGTCATAAGAGGGGAAATCAGCATGGCTCCAATAATAACAGCTGTTGAATTCATATTTAAACCTATAGAGGCAATAAAAATCGCACACATCAAAATTACTGTATCGCTTAATCGAACATGAAGATCATCATATAATTTATCACGGTATTCACGTGCTGAATAGTTTCCTGTCATGGGTTACTCCTTTTATTTCATATAATCTTGTTTCCGCATGGATGATGGTAGAGAGACTTCTGTCTAATCTTCTATTGTTTTAATTCTTACCAGTTATTCTATTGAAAATTATCCATTACGTATCGCTCAGCCTAGCCTTAACATTATACCAAAATTTTATAGTATTTCTTTAAAGAAATCTATTAATTTAACAGATAGAAAAAGTAAGAAATTTTGCTTCATTTTCCAACAAAGATTTGCCACTGTCATCTAAAATATTGGGAAAGTAAATATCGAAAATATATGATATAATCAATATATATTTTTGTTACTAAATACTATGAGGTACTAACAATGAAATTAATCTCTTGGAATGTGAATGGCTTGCGTGCAGCTATGACAAAAGGATTTATGGATGCATTCGATGCATTAGATGCAGATATGTTCTGCTTACAAGAAACAAAATTACAACCAGAACAAATTGAAATGGTCTTGCCAAATCATGAACAATATTGGAATAGTGCGGTAAAAAAAGGCTATAGCGGCACGGCTATTTTCACAAAAGAAAAGCCAATTTCCGTAGTGAATGGTATTGGCATTGAGGAACATGACCAAGAAGGACGTGTGATCACGGCGGAATATGAAAAGTTTTATTTAGTTACGTGCTATACACCGAATAGCCAACGTGAATTGGCTCGCTTGGAGTACCGCATGGAATGGGAAGTGGCATTCCGTGAGTATTTACTAGCATTAGATGCGAAAAAGCCTGTGATTCTGTGTGGTGACCTTAACGTAGCTCATCAAGAAATCGACTTGAAAAACCCTAAAACAAATCGTAAAAATGCTGGCTTCAGTGATGAAGAACGTGAAAAAATGACAGAACTACTAGCCGCAGGATTTACAGATTCCTTCCGCTATTTATACCCTGATGCGGTAGATGCTTACAGCTGGTGGTCTTACATGGGCAAAGCTCGTGAACGGAACGTAGGATGGAGAATTGACTACTTCCTAGTATCCAACAGCATTGCTGATAAAATCCAAGAGGCAAAAATCCATGCAGATATTTTTGGATCTGACCATTGCCCAGTAGAACTAGTTATCGATTTATAATTTCTATAATGAGCGTGCACTATGTCAATATTACGTTTTGAACATATCTCTTTAATGCTTCATGGTCGCCAGATTTTAGGGGATATTTCTTTTGAGGTTCAACAAGGTGAAAGCATCACCATAATAGGTCCATCGGGGAGTGGTAAAAGTACAATTCTGAAATTGTCTAGCTCCTTGATATCTCCTACGGGAGGTACGATTTTCTTTCATGGTAGACCTGTAGAAAGCTATGCACCGACGGAGTATCGCCAACGAGTGGCGTACTGTTTCCAACAACCCTACTTGTTTGGACAAACGGTGCGAGGTAATTTAGCCTTTCCTTTCACCATGAGAGGTCGTTCTGTTGACGAAACAAGAATCAAAGACCTATTCGAGTTGTTTCATATGGATCTACAGTTGTTAGAGAAGTCGAATACAGAGTTATCCGGTGGTGAAATGCAACGAATTTGCTTGATTCGTAGTTTGCTGTTTGCTCCTGAGGTGTTGCTATTAGATGAGGTGACATCTGCCTTGGATACAGAAAATACGGAGTGGGTAGAACAAGGTCTTATGCAGTTGCATAAAGAAGGCTTAACCTTGTTACAGGTGACCCATAATCTAGACCAAAGTGTTCGTATGGGGCAACGTCGTATCACTGTGAAAGATGGACATATTGCAGATTGTGAGGTGCTACATGGGGAGCTTTAATGCCTTATCGAATGAATCCTTGTTGATGGCAACAGGACTCATCGTCATGGCTGTCATCGTGTCCTATCAACAGCGGTTGCGATTGGAACTAGAAATATTGCACAGCGCTTTGCGAGCGGTCGTACAACTTGTGGTAGTAGGCTATCTATTGCATTTCATTTTTGGTGCGGACAATCCTTTGTTTACTAGCGGTGTATTATTGGTGATGCTGATCAGTGCTGCGATCAATGGAGGTAAACGGGGACCTGGCATCAAACGTGCCTCATGGATTGCAGGTGTCAGCATCGGCATTGGTGCTGTCTTTACGTTAGCAGTATTATTGAGTGCTAACGTCTTATCCTTTACGCCGTATCAAATGATTCCTGTAGCAGGTATGGTTATATCAGGGGCGATGGCGGCAGTAGGATTGTGTTTCGGCCAAATTACAACGAACTTTAAGAGTCGCCAACAGGAGATTCAGATTAAGCTAGCCTTGGGTGCTACGCCTATGCAGGCCTGTAAAGCTATTTTGCGAGGAGCCCTTATAGTTAGCTTACAACCGACCATCGATATTGCGAAAACATTGGGTATTGTGTCCTTGCCGGGGATGATGACAGGCTTAATCTTGGCAGGCATGAGCCCTATAGAGGCCATCAAATACCAGATTATCGTTATTTTTATGACCTTTTCAACTGTATCCATTGCCATTGCTATGGCAGGATGCTTGAGTTGCCGACAATTTTTCAATACCAAGGAACAGCTGATTCTATCTAATTTGTGATAGAATCAGTTTTTTTGTGTATATGACCTGTAAATACATCATAAAAATAATCTAGTTATGAAAAATAGTAATCATAAGAATGTTTTATTTACAATACAAAACGAGTATAATTTACAGTAGATACTTCTATTTTCTTATGTATATTGGGCGATATACATGAGGAATTATGAACAACATATACGGTCTTTCATAAATAATTTTAATTATTACATATTATTATGAAATATACTTATTTAGAATAAGTATATGAATATGAATGAAGGGCTACTACGTATAATGCATGGTATATGTCGCGCATTTCTATATGAATAGTGCGTTACTTATAAAATATATATAGAAGGGAGGCCATGTAAGTATTTACATTAACGTCATATGTTAATGTTAGGTTGTGTAGTGAAATATGATGAAGGAGTAAATCAATGACTAAGAAAAAGAATTTCATAGCTTATTTGTCTTCAGTTTTCTTACTAATTGTCAGTCTTGTATTGACTGCATGCGGTGGTCCAAGCGATGGTAAAAAGGACGCCGCACAAAGTGGAAAAAATATTGAGATTACTGATGTAACAGGACAAACAGTAACACTTAAGAAACCTGCTGAACGTGTTGTTGTACAATGGAGTGCATCCGGTGGGGCTTTCTTAACTATGGCTGCATTAGAAGGGAAAGATGTGGCAAAGACTATTGTTGGGATTGATCCAATGTTATCAAAGTTCCGTACAGATATGTGGAATCAGTTTAAAAAAGATGTACCTGAATTAGAAAAAATACCTGTAATTGGTACTGTAAATGATAAAACATTTGATACAGAAAAAGTTATTTCTTTAAATCCAGATGTTATCTTTATTCCTCTTAATATGAAAGATCAATATGAATCTGACTATAAACCTAAACTTGATGCAGCAGGCATCACTACGATTTATATTGATTATCATGCTGAGAAATTAGAAAATCATCAAAAATCCATAGAAGCTATTGGTAAAGCTTTAGGAAAAGAAGAACGTGCTGAAGAAATTAAAACATTCTATACAGACCGTATCACTAAGGTTCTTGATCGTGTAAAAGCAATCAATAAAACGAAACCAACTGTTTATATTGAAGCTGGAAATGAAGGCCCCGAAACATTTGGTGTATCATACAGCGAAAAAGTAGCTTGGGGCGCGTTAGCTACAAGAGTAGGTGGTGATTTAAT
Organism: Veillonella sp. 3627; assembly: GCF_003992195.1. Classification (NCBI taxonomy): domain Bacteria; kingdom Bacillati; phylum Bacillota; class Negativicutes; order Veillonellales; family Veillonellaceae; genus Veillonella; species Veillonella sp. 3627. Next base: position 90,439 of record NZ_RQVG01000006.1, read on the forward strand.
TACTAAGGATGTAGTTAAATCTGCAGAACCAGTAAACCCTGAATTCGTGTTAGATAGAAACCCTGATATTATCATGATTACGGGATCTTACTGGCCAAAGAAAGCAAGTTCTATGCGTTTAGGTTTTGATACTGACGAAGCTCGTTCACAAGAGCTTTTAAAAGCTTTCACAACAGAACGTAAAGGATGGGATACGTTAAAAGCTGTTACTAATAAACAGGTTTTCTCTGCTCATCATGGTTTGCCACGTGAAGTGTATGATGTAGCTGTATTCGAATATTTAGCTAAAACATTCTATCCTGAAGAGTTTTCCGATGTAAATCCAGAAAATACACTTAAAGAGTTCTATGATAAATTCCTTCCATTCACTTACGGAGGTATTTGGTTCATGCAATTAAAATAAGAGAGGTCTTCCATAGTGACAGAAATCAAAAATCAGTACGACTACAAAAAGCAGACTTATTATAAGTCACTATACATTCTTATTGGATTAGTGATTTGTTTAGTTAGTTTTTTGACCGACATAGTAGTAGGTCCTGCAAATCTTACTCTTCATGATGTATGGCTTGCATTAATACAATCTCCCGATATTTCCAAGAATGCCTATGTTATCATATGGTCATTACGACTTCCAATGGCAATTATGGCATTATTGGTAGGTGCTGCACTAGGAATTGCTGGTGCAGGTATGCAGACTATTTTAGATAACTCATTATCTAGCCCTTATACATTAGGGATTTCTGCGGGTGCTGGTTTCGGTGCCTCTCTGATGGTAGTTGTAGGCGTGAGTGCACTAGAATTTTTAGGTGTGTTTATGGTTCCATTCGGAGCCTTTGTATTTGCGGCACTCACAAGTTTTATTATCTATTCCATTAATAAGATAAAGAATTTTTCCTCTGAAACCATGATTCTAGCGGGGATTGGAATGATGTTCTTATTTCAAGCCTTACAATCATTAATGCAATATATGGCATCACCTGAAGCTTTACAAAATATTGTATTTTGGACAATGGGTAGCTTATCAAAAGCAAATTGGATTAATATTACTATTGTTTTAGTTGTATTAGTCATTATGCTACCGCTTATGATGAAAGAAGCATGGCATTTGACTGCCTTAAAATTAGGTGATGAAAAAGCTGCTGGACTAGGTGTAAATGTTGAAAAACTACGAGTAAAAGTGTTTGCTTTTATATCTATTATTACTGCAGTTGCAGTTTCCTTTGTTGGTACGATTGGATTTATCGGTATCGTAGGTCCACATATTGCACGTATGTTAGTCGGTGAAGATCAACGATTTTTCCTACCTTTATCAGCAGTATGCGGTATGGCTATCTTATCGCTTGCATCCATTGTAAGTAAAATGCTAGTGCCTGGAGCTATGTTTCCAATCGGCATAGTAACTGCTATCATAGGTGTTCCTTTCTTCTTCTCATTGGTATTATCGAAAAAAAGGAGATTTTAAATGATTGAAGTTCAAAATTTAACATTTGGATATTCTTCTAAAGATGAATCTCAAATTTTGCGAGGCGTTGACTTTTCAGCTAAAACTGGAAAATTAACAGCTCTTATCGGTACTAATGGAGCAGGTAAATCCACATTATTAAAAGCAATAGTAGGACTTCTGAAATATAATGGAAATATTCTTATTAATGGAAATCCTACAACTCATTATTCGAATAAAGAATTTACTAATATGGTGAGCTATTTATCTCAAGATAATGATTGCAAGGTGAACTTAACTGTTTTTGAAGTAGTTATGTTGGGTCGCATGGGATCTATGTCTTTTAAGGTAAAAGATAGCGATATTGCGGCTACCAATGAAATTTTAGATCGACTGAATTTACAGAAGTTTGCTTCTAGAAATATAACAGAACTAAGTGGAGGGCAACGCCAACTTGTATTTATGGCACAAGCTTTAGTTAAAGAGCCACAAATTCTTATCCTAGATGAACCTACAAGTGCCCTTGACTTACACAAACAGTTCGATTTATTGACATTACTAAAAAATCTAACGGAAGAACATGGTTTTACTACATTAGTTACTTTGCATCATCTTGACCTAGCAGCAGCATTTGCTGATGAAATTATTGTTTTAAAAGACGGTCGGGTGTATGCACAAGGCGCGCCTATAGACATTTTTACTGAGTCAATGATGGAAGATGTATACCAAGTTAAAACGAAGATTTACGTGGATAATAAAGGTTTTCCTCATGTAATACCTTTAGAAGCAATAAATTCATAATACAGAATAACCGCTTTTTCTAGTGTATGTAAAATGATATTGCATAATTTATAGTAATTTAATAGGAAATATGCTACTATAAGGGTAGATACTTACTATTATTATACGAAAGATGAGGTGGTATTATGGCAAATTACAACCCTTATGAAAATATGCTGCAAACATTAGACTTAGCAGCGGACACATTGGGCATTCCACGCAATGACTATGAAGTGTTGCGTCACCCTGAACGTGAAATGAACGTGGCTATTCCAGTACAAATGGATGATGGACATGTGGAAGTATTTACTGGCTACCGATGCCAACATAGCTCCGTTCTTGGCGCATCTAAAGGTGGATTGCGCTTTCACCCAGATGCAGATGAAAATGAAGTGCGTGCATTAGGTGCTTGGATGACCATCAAAAATGCCATTGCTCATTTACCATATGGTGGTGGCAAAGGCGGTATCAAGGTAGATCCGAAAAAACTAAGTGAAAGAGAGTTGGAACGTTTAACACGTGGTTTCGTTCGTAAAATTGCTCCTATCATTGGAGTAGAACGAGATGTGCCAGCTCCTGATGTGAACACAAATCCGCAAATCATGTCTTGGATTGTCGATGAGTACAGTGCGTTAACTGGTCAATGGACACCAGGGATCGTAACAGGTAAACCATTAGCAATTGGTGGTTCTTTAGGTCGTAATGAAGCAACAGGCCGTGGCTGTATGTTTACATTACTTTCCTACTTGGAAAAACAAGGTAAATCTATTAAAGATTTGACGATTGCTGTACAAGGTTTTGGTAATGTAGGATCTGTTGGTGCTTTATTGATGCATCGTGAAGGTGCTAAAATCGTTGCCATCGGTGATGTACATGGATCTCTGTACAATGCAAACGGCATCGATGTAGAAAAAGCTTACGAATATGCAAACTCTCATGGCCGTTCTTTAGAAGGCTACGAAGAGCCAGGTATGACAAGAATCCCTAATCCAGATTTATTGTTATTGGATGTAGACGTGCTATACTTAGCGGCCTTAGAAAACCAAGTGAACGAAGCCAATATGAAAGAAGTAAAAGCAAAATTAATCTTGGAAGGTGCTAACGGACCATTAACCAAAGATGCAGACTTATACTTCTTTGAAAAAGGTATTCCTGTATTGCCAGACGTATTAGCGAATGGAGGAGGCGTGGTGGTATCCTATTATGAATGGGTACAAAACAAAGCTGGCTTCTACTGGTCTGAAGAAGAAGTAAACGAAAAATTAGCGAAGAACATGAAAAAAAGCTTTGAAGAAGTATGGGCTATGCAAGAAGAGTTTAAAGTATACCCAAGATTGGCTGCGTACATGGTGGCATTGCGTCGTTTAGTAGAAGCATTAAAAATTAAAGGATATAACGGTTAATATATCTGCCCTATCTGCTCATCTTAGATGATGTAATATTTACTAGAGAGCTAGATGTTGTTATCATAACTAGATAGTCAGATGGAAACATAGATTGTAACGGTATATGAGAAAAGGAACTATACAAGATCGAATGATTTTTGCATAGTTCCTTTTTTGTGCTTTGTATAGGTTTTACTAAAGAAGAAAGGTCCTCCGTCTATTTTATAATAGAAGGGGGACCTATTAGGTATATATCAGAGTTTTATTTAATATGTTTACTACCACGTTCTGTCATCGGTGTGCCATTTTGGCAAAGTGGGCATGCATCAGCTTCAAATGTTGGTACAGTTAAGTTTAACAAGGCTTGTACTTTTTCTTTTGGTACGCCAAAGTCTGCTTTACCACCGCTGCGGTTTACAAGAAGGCCTACGCCAACGATTTCACCACCAGCTTCGTTTACAACATCTACTACTTCACGAACGGATCCGCCTGTAGTCACAATGTCTTCTACGATAAGAACACGTTGTCCTTTTTCAATGCGGAATCCACGGCGCAATGTCATTTTACCTTTTTCTCGTTCTGTAAAGATAGCACGAGTACCTAAGGCTTTGCCTACTTCATGAGCCAATAAGATGCCACCAGTCATCGGTCCGATCACAAGCTCTACATTTTGATCTTCAAAACGACGAGCTAACTCTTGGCATAATTGTTCTGTATATTTTGGATGGGATAAGACGTTAAATTTTTCTACATACATAGGGCTGTGAAGGCCAGATGTTAGCAAGAAATGTCCTTCTAAAATAGCTTGTGTGTCGATCAATAATTGTTTTACATTCTCTTCTGTCATCATTTTTAAACTATCTCCATTTCCTCAACAATTAAACGAACTGCTTCTTGTGGATTTTCTGCTTGTGTAATTGGTCGTCCTACCACAATGCGAGAGGCCCCATCTTGTAAAGCGCTACTAGGGGTAGCAATACGTTTTTGGTCGTTAGTAGCCGCAAACGATGGACGGATACCTGGTGTGACGATTAAGAAATCTTCTCCGCAGGCTTCACGAATTAGTTTTGCTTCTAATGGGGAAGCCACAACACCATCTACACCAGCCTCTTTAGCTAGTTTAGCTAGTTTTACTACATGGTCTGAAATTGGTAAAGACCCACCAATAGCGGACCAGTTTTCATCATCAAAGCTAGTTAGCGCTGTAATCGCCAATAGTTTAGGACGCTCAATGCCTAGTTCAGCAGCTTGTTCTTTGGCGGCGTTCATAGCCGCTTCCATCATCACTTTGCCACCTTGACTGTGGATGGTGATTAACTTGGCCCCCAAACGAGTTAATGATTTAATACCATGGGCTACCGTATTTGGAATATCATGTAACTTCAAGTCAAGAAATACGGATTTATTGTGGTCCCGTAAAAATGCTACAGTTTGTTCACCTGCTGCATAAAATAATTCCATACCAACTTTATAATAGCTGACGGAATCGCCTAAGGATGTTACGATGGATTTCATCTCCTCTAGTGAGGACACATCTAAGGCTACAATTAAACGATCATCTGCCATAGGAACCTCCTTGTTTCACAAATCGTACTATTATTTCATAGTTTATAGTGAAAGTCAAGAACTTTATATATTCGTTGAAATTTGAATGACTATAATTTATAATGAAACTACAATTGGATACGTATTTGATAGGAGATGAAAATATGAAATTAGTTGTGACAGTGGTAGGGCAAGACAGAGTAGGTATTATTGCGGGAGTGACTCGTGTGTTAGCGGACAATGAAGTAAATGTAGTATCCATTAACCAAACTATTTTGGATGGTATCTTTAATATGATCATGATGTGTGAGGTCAGTGACTCCGCTGATTTAAGTGGTATCCAAAAAGCGTTAGCAGCAGAAGGAGAACGATTAGGGGTTCAAATTTTAGCGCAAAATGCAGCCATCTTTTTAAGCATGCATCGAGTGGGATAAGCGAGGGTACCTATGTTAAGTATTGAAAATATTTTAGAAACGAATCGGATGATTCAAGATAATAAGTTAGATGTGCGGACCATCACGATGGGGATTAGCCTATTAGGATGTATCTCGGAAGATGGGGAGCGTATGTGCACTCGTATTTATGACCATATTACGAAGGAAGCAGAATATTTAGTGAAAACAGGGGAAGATTTAGAGCGTGAACTAGGAGTACCTATCATTAATAAACGTATTTCTGTGACACCAATTTCTTTAATTGGTGGTGCCTCCAACTTACCCAACTATGTGTCCATCGCTCGTGCCTTAGATCAAGCAGCAAAAGCAGTAGGTGTAAATTTCATCGGTGGTTTCTCTGCTTTGGTGTCGAAAGGGTATACAGAGGGAGATCGCAAGCTCATAGCTTCCATTCCTGAAGCGTTAGCGACGACAGATATTGTATGTAGCTCTGTAGGCATCGGTTCTACAAAGGCAGGCATCAATATGGATGCAGTGGCTGACATGGGACACATTGTGAAAGAAACAGCCCGTCTCACAGCCGATAGAGATGCTTTGGGTTGTGCGAAGCTAGTGATTTTCTGCAATCCTGTAGAAGATAATCCGTTCATGGCAGGGGCTTTCCATGGGGTCACAGAAGGTCAGACAACAATTAGTGTTGGCGTCAGTGGTCCCGGAGTAGTAAAACATGCTTTGGAATCTGTAAAAGGTGAACCATTTGATGTAGTAGCGGAAACGATTAAACGGACAGCTTTCAAAATTACTCGTGTGGGACAATTAGTAGCACAAGAGGCATCACGTAGATTGAATAAACAATTTGGTATTATCGATATTTCTTTAGCACCCACACCTGCCGTAGGGGACTCTGTAGCACATGTGCTAGAAGAAATGGGGTTAGAAGCGTGCGGTACCCATGGTACTACGGCAGCTTTGGCCTTGTTGAACGATGCTGTGAAAAAAGGTGGCCTTATGGCATCTTCTCACGTAGGTGGATTAAGTGGTGCTTTCATTCCTGTCAGTGAAGATAAGGGCATGATTGATGCGGTTACATTAGGCAGTTTGTCCTTAGATAAATTAGAAGCTATGACTTGTGTTTGCTCTGTGGGACTAGATATGATTGCTGTCCCTGGGGATACGTCGGCAGCCACTATCTCAGCTATCATTGCAGACGAGGCAGCTATCGGTATGATTAATAATAAAACTACCGCGGTACGACTCATTCCTGTACCAAATAAGACGGTAGGAGATATTGTAGAGTTTGGTGGACTCTTGGGATATGCACCGATTATAAAAGTGCATCCATTTAGTTCGGAAGAGTTCATTCGCCGTGGTGGTCGTATTCCGGCGCCGGTACGTAGTTTGACTAACTAATACCTGTATACTAAGTATGAAAGTGAGGTTATCTCATGAAACAAATTGTTGTGATGGAACCATTAGGAGTATCCGAAACATTGTTACAATCCCTAGCGGAGCCTTTCAAGGCAGAAGGCTATGAACTAGTCGTATACGGCACAAAGGAAACCAATCAAATAAAATTATTGGACCGTGTTCGTCAGGCGTCTATCATTATCTTGGCGAATCAACCTTTGTCAGGTGAGATCATTCGCCAATGTCCAAAGTTGGAGTTTATTTCAGTGGCTTTCACAGGAGTAGACCATATTGATTTGGAGGCATGTCATGAAAAAGGTATCATTGTGAGCAATGCGGCAGGCTATTCCACACAAGCCGTTACAGAATTGGTGTTTGGATTAGCCATTTCCGTACTTCGTAATGTATTGCCTTGCGATGGTCGCACACGGACAGGCGGTACCAAAGATGGACTACCTGGATTTGAATTGTATGGAAAAACCTTTGGTATCGTGGGAACAGGCGCAATCGGTAGTGCGGTGGCACGCATTGCAAAAGCCTTTGGCTGTAAGGTCATCGCCTATAACCGTTCAGAAAAACCGGAACTAGTGGCAGAAGGGATTACTTTTACAGACCTAGACACAGTGGTACAAGAAGCAGATATTCTATCCTTACATGTACCATTAACAGAAGAGACACGCCATGTAATCGATGCAACACGCATTGATATTATGAAAGATACAGCCGTGTTAATCAATACGGCGCGTGGACCTGTGGTGGATAACGAAGCTTTGGCGAAAGCCTTGCATGCCGGTAAATTACGTGGCGCAGGCATCGATGTATTTGAAGTAGAGCCGCCAATCCCAACAGACCATCCATTATGCGATGCACCTCGTACAGTATTAACACCACACATTGCCTTTGCGAGCCAAGAAGCATTTGTTACACGGGCTCAGATCGTGATGGATAATATTGTGGCATTCTTACAAGGGGAACCTGTCAATCGGGTGTGTTAAGACTTTCATAGAAAGTATATATAACAAAGACCCTATGTATATGTATATCCTATAGTGATTGCATTTTCCATACAATCGTCCTATAATACTTTGTATTACGTTTTAACATACAATGGTACGCCCTAAATGGACTCATAGAAAGGATGATTGGATGAGACCTGTACATACATTACCAAGCTATAGCTTTGGAGGACACGAAATTTTTGACACTATAGGAGAGTATACGAAACAGTTAGGCAAGAAAACTGTCATTATCGGTGGAGATACATCGTTATCTGTGGCATTACCTTTCTTGCAACCAGCCTTAGAAAATGCAGGGGTTGAGGTGCTAGAAGTGGTGCATTTTGGCGGTGAATGTGCGTACGCTGTAACAAATGAACTAGCGAAAAAGGAATCCTTGCGAGCGGCTGACTTCCTCATCGGTGTGGGTGGTGGTAAAGCCTTAGATACCACAAAATTAACGAGTATTGAATTAGGAGATATTCCTGTTATCACAGTGCCTACTATTGCTGCTACTTGTGCAGCCACATCTGAGGCGATTGCCATTTATACTTTGGACCATACCTTTGATAGCGTAGCCTTCCTAAAACGTCCTGCAGTGCATACATTTATTGATGCAGACATTTTGGTGAAAGCCCCAAGTCAATATTTCTGGGCAGGTATGGGTGATACCATAGCGAAGCATTATGAAACGCATATGGCTACAAGAGGCCGAGACTTGTCCTACAATGTGCAAGTGGGGTTAGCCTTGTCTAAGATGTGTGCAGAGCCTATCTTCGCTCATGGTCGTGAAGCGTTGACGGCTAATGAGCAAGGGAAACGCAATCGCCTCTTTGATGAACTAGTGATGGCTGTAGTGCTTACGACCGGTATCGTTTCTGGTTGCATGCCAGGAGATTTCAATAGTACCATTGCTCATGCTGTGTGCTATGGTTGCGCCGAAGATCCTCATACGGAAGAACACCACCTTCATGGTGAAATAGTAGCCTATGGTTTATTGGTGTTATTTGCTGCAGACAAGCAAGATGACGAGTTAAGTCGCTGGTTGCCAGTGTATCGTCAAATTGGGTGGCCTACGAAACTTTCAGACATGGGATTAACCACAGACCATATTCCGATGATCGTGAAAAAAGCGGCCTCTGTTCGTGATGTGGTCATCAGCCCTTATGTAGTGACAGAAGAATTGCTTACAGAAGCCATTTTGAAAGTAGAAGCGCATAACTAATCATCAACAGGTATCTCTAGTAGAAAGAGGTACCTGTTTGTGCTATGATGAGGGTATGTTTACGCTATACATTGGAATGGCGTATGTTAGGAACTTGAGTCAGATTTTTGTGCCTATGAAATGACGGTGGTAGATATAAGCGATGTTTGCTACTAGAAGGGTCTCAACTCATAGGAGTGGTGTCTAATATAGCGAAATGTATATGGAACGAGATAAACCGGGTGTACATGATTAGGACGATAAGTGCTAACAACGAGAAGATAGGAGTAATGGACGACTATGGAACGAATATCATGGAATGAAATAGATTTTGTAAAGGTAGGCAATGCTACAGATACGATTGGAAAAACAGGATTGACTGTATTGCGCTTTCCTGATGGTGCCCGAGGGGGGCTGCACATTAGTGGAGGTGGTCCTGCTGCCCGTGAAAGCGGCGTCCTCGATCCGACAACAGCGCCAACGCCGGTGAATGCCTTGGTCTTAGGTGGGGGATCCGCTTTTGGTTTGTGTGCTAGCGATGGGGTGATGCAATCCTTAGAAGTGCGCAATATAGGGTTTCCTACCGCTTATGGGATGGTACCCATCGTTTGCCAAAGTGATATTTACGATTTATCCTATGGTAATCCCAAGGCACGTCCTACGGTAGAGATGGCATATGATGCCTGTGAAAGGACTTTCATAAGCACAGAACCTATGTCTGGCAATGTAGGTGCTGGCACAGGGGCAACAGTAGGAAAAGTGTGTGGTATGGAACGGGCTATGAAAGGCGGTATCGGTTATGCAGCGGCGAAACTAGGGGACCTCATAGTGGGCGCCGTCGTGGTAGTAAATGCCTGTGGCAATGTGTACGATCAACAGGGTCGTGCCCTAGGGGGTGTCATGGATGAAGGGCGCCAGCACATATTGGATGCTTGTCAGCTGATGTTTGACCAATATGAAGGAATTAGTGAAAGTAAACCTATGTTAGGTACATCTGTGAAATCTAGCGAGGGGAATGATTCGTTACAGGATGGCCATTCCCAATGTGAAGCGGTCCTAGGTATGGAAAAAGGAAACACTACCATCGGCGCTATCGTAACGAATGCTGCCTTTCATAAAGGTGAATTAACTAAGATTGCCATGATGGCTACGAATGGCTATGCACGGTCTATTCGACCGGTAGGGACCCTGTCCGATGGAGATACAATTTACGCCTTTTCTGTGACTGCAGAGTCTGAAAATCTGTGTGGGATAAGTAAGCCTATAGTAGCTGATGTGAATGTGGTAGGCACTTTGGCTGCTGAGTTAATGTGCGAAGCCATCGAAGATACTATGCGATCTAGCAAGATAGATAATTCCGAGTTTTTAGCAAATATAATAGATTTACACGAAGTGAAAATTTAAAGTATATAAAAAATGCTTGCATTTTATATGAAAGTGCTATATAATAACTCTTGTATTATTCCTCGATAGCTCAGCAGGTAGAGCAATCGGCTGTTAACCGATCGGTCGTAGGTTCGAGTCCTACTCGAGGAGCCATACAAGGCCCGTTGGTCAAGCGGTTAAGACACCGCCCTTTCACGGCGGTATCGGGGGTTCGATTCCCCCACGGGTCACCATATGGACGATTAGCTCAGCTGGGAGAGCGCCTGCCTTACAAGCAGGATGTCGGCAGTTCGATCCTGTCATCGTCCACCATAGCTAAGAACCATCCATTCGGATGGTTCTTTTTTATGTCGGCATTTGTGTCGTCACTTATGATGCTATGTAGTCTGTGGCGTTCTTAACTTAATGGCAAAAGGGAAGAGCACGGTATACTCCTCTCAAACGGCATTTCATGATGTTTGTTCGGGGCACACCGTGCTCTTCTTGCGTTTGTGAGAGTTAGGTAGTAAGGGAACGCCACAAGGTTACTACGCCTAACTGCGTTCCTCAGGGGGAGGTTGTTTTGGACTACGTTGTGATTTTCTGCGTGTAGGATATTAGTATGAATGCCATAAGATGTAACTGTATTATGGTGTTATTTCAATGAGAGTATTACAAGGTTATGTATGGTCATAAGTTGGGGAGTTGGTGTATATTTTAGATAATATAATTAGAGAAAAAATCTAGGAGGGATAGCTATGAGTAGATTTGTACAGCCAGATAAAGAGGCAGAAAAAGCATTTCGGAAGATGGTGAAGGATAGTATTCTATTGATGCTAGCATCGTTATAATAAAAAGCCGTAACACAATGTACTATTGGGTCACAGCTTTTATATTTATTCGTTCGAAAATAATACACATTATGACGAACATATGTTATACTGTTAATGAAGAGTAAAACGTGGTTTAGGTTCATCTCCGAAAGGGGGTGATGCTATGTCAGTATTTGAAATACTTTCCCTAGGGATTAATTTCTTAATGCTCATAGTAGCGATTATCACCTTATATGTAATGCTACAGCGTAAGTAGTGTTCTTATAAAAGAAACCGTGCCTAATGTAAAGAGAAGTATCTCATCACGTTAGGCACAAAAATCAATTTTTTGATGAGCCTAACGCGCCACACGTTTTGCTCTTCTTTATATATAGGATAGCATACTTTGCCAAAAAGGTAAATGTAATCGTCTTTATATAAGGTTAAATATGATAAAATATAGGTAGAATAGCAGAGGAAAAGATAGTATAAAGTGGGAAACCGTGAAAAAGTTTTTTGTTATATTTTGACCAAAGTATGGATAGACCCAATAGGGGTCAAAAGATACGTATTGGAAGATGACTTAGACACCAATAACTAAGATGAAATGGAAACCATATGAAAGACAAACGAACGTTAACATATACAATTGGAAATACGATAGCACCGACGTTAGGAGAATGGCTAGATACCCATCAATTTCCTCGGAAAACGATGAAAGAACTCTTCGGGACGAAGGCTGTTCGATTAGATGGACAGATTTGTACAGCTAAATCTGAACTTTCAAAGGGGATGGTATTAGAAATTATCCCTTTAAAAGAACGCATCGACCACGACCCAATAGAAATGCCCTTAACGATAGCCTATGAAGATGAAGATATTCTTATTGTAGATAAAGCATCGGGAATCACGATGAATTCGAAAGGACAAGTATCTTTAGCGAATGGGGTAGCCTACTATTTTAAAACACATAAGATTTATGGAAAAGTACGATTCTTAAATCGATTGGATCGTGATACATCGGGTTTGGTGGTAGTAGCTAAGCATGGCTTGGCACAACACTTTTACCAAATGCAGATGGATGATAATCGCTTGGAAAAATGGTACCGAGCGACGGTACAAGGGCGATTGGCACAACAGCATGAGGTACTAGAATTACCTATCCGCAAAAGTGCAGATGGCATCCATCAAGAGGTACACCCAGAGGGTGTGATGACGAAAACGGAATATGAAGTACTACACTATGATGCGGCACAAGATACAACAGATGTGCGTATTCGCTTGTGGACGGGCAAGACCCACCAAATTCGAGTGACTATGGCGCATATAGGACATCCCTTGGTACATGACCTATTGTATGCTGATGAGGGAGTGTTGGAATCCAGACAGAGTGCATGGGGGATAGATGAGGCACAATGTTACAAAGGCTTACAACAAGAGGTAACAAATACAGCGAAAGGACAGATAAAAGACATAGGCAAGACGTTTGCCCTTAGGGCCTATCGCTTAGTATGCTATCATATGCGAACAGGTGAGCAAGTCGTAATAGAAGTACAATAGCCGTATATTGTTATAACTGTAGTTACTAACCTAATTCTTACCAATACTATAAAAAACGCGAAAAAGCACGAAAACTACTAAAATCGTGCGCGAAATCGCATTTTTTGTGTGCGAAAATTTTAGAATCGTGCTTTTTTGTTCCATATTTAGTTTCTACGTGTGATATAAGAATCTATCGCTATTATGTTGTAGGGATGACCATAGCACTCTCCACTATTTATGGCAGGTAATACACACCCAGTTGTTTTCTGTGGTGGTAGATAAATTGATAAATCCAGCCGCTGAGGCTGCATCGATAAGTGTTTGTTCTTCTCCCTCTTGGATACCGCTCATAATGAATACGCCCTTAGGTTCTAGACAACGGTAGGCATCATCTAGCAAACGTAGCAAGATAGGGGTAATAATATTAGCCACGATGAGAGAGGCTGTTTCCGCCACGCCTTCTAATAAATTATTTGTTTGTACAGTCACTACGGATTCCAATTGATTCATTGCCACATGGTTACGAGCGTTGGCTGTGGCTGTTTCATCTAGGTCAAAGGCTGTCACAGACTGAGCGCCAAGGGCTCCTGCGGATAAGGCGATAATGCCAGACCCTGTGCCCACGTCGAAGACCGTACTGTCAGGAGTGAGGTACTGCGCCATCGCTTGGATCGCCAATCGTGTAGTAGGATGGTCGCCAGTACCAAAGGCAATGCCTGGTTCGATGCGGATCACACGTTCATCATCGCGAGGACTATACTCCGCCCAATCGGGAATAATCGTCAAATGCTCCGTCATCGAAATCGGAGGATATTGTGTTTTCCAATCATCCCAACCAGACTCATCAGCCATAGTAATAGATAGATTGAGGGGTCCGAAATCCATGGTGAAAGTACTTTGTAACTGCTGAATCTCACTGTTGATGAGAGCTTCTAATTCATCGACAGCATATAGGTCGGGATCGATATAAGCTTTCACAGTCACATCAGAGGAATCGTAGAGCTCCTCTCGGTCTGGTTTGATAATACCAAATCCATCATCTGTGAGTTGATCAAATTCATAGGGATCTTCCGTATAGACCCCTTCTGCACCTAGTGCGAGCAATGTATCTGTTATAAGTTCAGACGCTTCATGTGTCGTGGTCAGTGTAATTTCTAGCCATGCCATAGTGGTACCTCGTAAATAAAACGCAAATAAAACACAAATGCAACGTAAATATAGTGTATATATAACATAACAAAAGCATAACGTAATCATAAGCGGTTATATTATCATGTATACTAACGTATCTGTAGTTCGAAGTCGTGTTCACCGTTACTAATGACGACGTTAGTTATCACTAGTATACTATCATATCTGTCATACTTAGCGAAACCGCTTCTTGTAGGAAATTCTAAATATAGTACTATCTAATACATAGGGAGCACTTTCATTTGCAAAAACTGCGATTTTTTCCATTGAAGAAAAATTCATTTGCAAAAAGTGCGAAAATTTCCATTGAAAGTTTGCATTGTTACCAAGGTGGGAAAAAGGCTATATTTTAAACTCAATGTAGATATACTCAAGTCATGCTAGAGGCTCACAAATTCATAGTAATGGGGATATAAGAAAAGGATAGCCGAGTCAATCTCAGCTATCCTTTTTGCGTTACATATTATTTTTTCTTAAGTTTGTACGCAATGTACAGAGCACCAATCCAAACGGGAATGATGTAGATGGATGTGCGCATGGAATCCATTGTTAACATAACGCCTACTGCCATAGCGATGAAGGCAAAGCAGAAGTAATTTGTAAACGGATACAAGATGGATTTGAATTTCAATTCATCAAGGCGACCCTCACGAGCAAATTGTTTGCGGAATTTAAGGTGCGTCACTGGAATGATGAACCATGCAATGATGAGACCAGCTACGATGATAGCCAATAATTGTAGGAACACATCACTAGCACTTGGGAAGATGTATGTTAAGAATACAACAATCAAGGCTAAGGCTGCACAGAACAAGGTAGCGATCAATGGCACTCCTGTAGCTGTTAAATTCTTGAAGATTTTAGGTGCATCACCAGATAATGCCATGCTGTGCAAAATACGAGAATTACTGTATAGCAAGCTATTGTACACAGATAATGCGGCTACTACAACAACGAAGTTCAAGATATGTGCGGCTGCGGGAATGCCAATGTTCGTAAAGATTTGGACAAATGGACTCGCATGAGTACCTAATTCATTCCATGGAGATAGTGCCATGATGATAGTCATTGTACCTACATAGAAAATCAGGATACGAGCTAACAACTCGTTAATCGCTTTTGGTAACGTTTTTTCAGGATTTTCAGCTTCCCCAGCAGTGATACCAATGAGTTCCACCCCACCAAAGGAGAACATCACCACAGCGATAGAGGCGATGAAACCATACGCACCATTTGGAAACAATCCGCCGTGAACCCAAAGATTAGAGAAGTTTTGCGGGAATGTACCCATATCTCCGAAGAAGATGAGGAAGATACCGAAGCCAATCATAGCAATGATGGCAACCACTTTAATGAGTGATGCAAAAAATTCCACTTCTCCATAGGCACGTACATTGATGAGATTAATCGCGGTCACTAATGTAATACAAGCTAGCGTAGTCATCCAATGGGGAATACCAGGTAACCAGAAATCTAAGTATACTGAAATAGCAGCAAGTTCCGCCATACTGGCAAGCATGTACACAATCCAGTAATTCCAGCCAGATAAATAGCCAGCAAAGGAAGACCAATATTTACTTGCAAAATAAGTAAAAGAGCCAGACACAGGTTCACGAACTGACATTTCTCCTAGCATACGCATTAAAAAGAAAATAAAGATACCAGTTAATAAATAGGAGAAAATAACACCTGGTCCTACTAATTGGATTGTTGGGGCGGATCCGTAGAAAAGGCCGGTCCCCACAGAGGCGCCTAAGGCGATCATTTGCATGTGTCGACTTTTCAGCCCACGATGCAATGACGTCTTTGATTCATTATCTTTCATACTATATAACTCCCTTCCCATGTATGTTCTGAAATGATATATCTAATAGAATACCATAAACTATATAATTAACCTAGTAAAATTTTAGTTTAGTAGAGGAGTAACGGATAAATATGTAACTATAAGTGATACTAGTTTTTTTCATACATAACTCTACATTATGCGTAATTTGCATATATAAAATTCAGTATATTCAAAGGAGTTTATAAAAGTATGTAGAATTACTAAAACAATAGACTGTTTTCGGCTGTAAAGGAGGACGATGTTCATGAAAGAATATACTAGTGATTTGATCAGAAACGTGGCGGTGGTCTCCCATGACGGGGCGGGTAAAACAGCATTAGTAGAGGCATTATTATTGTCTTGTGGTGCTGTAGACTTTGTTGGTAAAGGTCAAGATAATAAACATATTATGGACTTTGAGCCAGAAGAAATCAAACGGAATGTTACTATCCAATTAGGCATGGCGCCTTGTGAATGGAAAGGTCATAAAATTAACTTCATCGATACTCCAGGTTATTCTGAGTTTCATGGGGAAGTGCGGTCTGCTTTGCGCGCAGCAGACGGTATGCTTATGGTATTGTCTGCTGGTACAGGCGTAGAAATTGATACCATTCGCGCTTGGGAGTATGGCGTAGAATTGCAAATGCCTCGTATGGCTTTCATCAATAAAATGGATGTTGAAAAAGCAGACTTCTTTGGTACTTTGGAAAAAATGCGGGAATTATTTGGTAAAGCGATTATGCCATTGCAAATTCCAATCGGTGAAGGGCCTACTTTCAAAGGTGTCGTAGACGTAGCAAAACGAACTGCCTATGTCTATGAAAACGGTAATATGACAGAAGTGGAAGTGCCAGCTGAGCTATCCGATAAAGTAGAAGAAATTCGTGAAATGACTGTGGAAGCGGCTGCAGAAGGTAATGATACATTATTAGAAAAATATTTAGATGGACAAGAATTGACCTTAGAAGAAATTCGTCAAGGTTTGCGTGAAGGCATGTTGACGGGCCGTGTATGTCCTGTCATGTGTGGTACTGCCTTGAGCCGTATAGGTATGGACCAAGTCTTAGATCGTATGATTCGTTATATGCCAGATGCAACGAAAAAAGTGATGACTGCTATCGGTGTGGATTCCCAAGAGGAACATATCGTGGTGGCAGATAAACCATTTACTGGCTTCGTATTTAAAACAATTCTTGACCCATTTGCGGGAAAACAAAGTTTTATCCGCGTGTTCTCTGGGGAATTGAAAGTAGGAGATAAACTCTATAATGTGACCCGTGATGTAGAAGAAAAATGGGGCAAAATGATGACCTTGATTGGTAAACAACAAGTGCCAGTAGAGGTTGCAAAAGCCGGCGATATCGTGGTCATTCCTAAATTAGCAGAAACGAAAACAGGAGATACCTTTGGTACCGCTGAATTTAAAGTACAATATGCACCAATCCGTTTCCCACAACCTTTATACCGCATCGCTATGGTACCAGAGAAAAAAGGGGAAGAGGAAAAATTAGCGAACGCTTTGGGACGTATTTCTGAAGAAGATCCAACTTGTGAAGTGGTGAAAGATGTGGAAGGTCGTCAAATGCAAGTGCGTTGTATGGGCGATGTGCATTTAGAACATATTTTACAAAAAATGGAACGCAAATATGGAGTACGTGCTAAATTAGAAACTCCGTACATTCCATATCGTGAAACCATTCGAGGTACAGTGGAAGTAGAAGGTAAACATAAAAAACAAAGTGGTGGTCATGGTCAATATGGTCATGTGAAGCTTGGTATTGCGCCATTATATGAAGGTGAGTTTGAGTTTATCGATAAAATTTTTGGTGGGGCTGTGCCACGTCAATATATTCCGGCTGTAGAAAAAGGCGTTCGTGAAACGTTGGAAAAAGGTCTTTTGGCAGGGTATCCAATGATTGGTATCCAAGTGACATTATTAGACGGCTCCTATCATACAGTGGACTCCTCGGAGTTGGCGTTCAAAATGGCGGCAGCCCAAGCCTTGAAAAAAGGTGTGCCTGATGCGAAACCAATTTTATTAGAACCAGTCTACAATGTGAATGTCATCGGTCCAGAAGAATTTATGGGCGATATCATGGGTGATTTGAATAGCCGCCGTGGTCGCGTACTCGGCATGGACCAAGGTGTGCGTGAAGGAATCACTGTGGTGAAAGCCCAAGTTCCATTGGTGGAAATGCTAGATTATGTAACAGTATTGCGCTCCATGACACAAGGACAAGGTGTGTTTAATATGGAGTTCAATGGATACGAAGAAGTGCCACATAAACAAGCAGAAACAATCATTGCGGGATTTGCGGGTCACGAAGAGTCGTAACTTGTGATGCTATGTAGCCTGTGGCGTTCTTAACTTAATGCAAAAGGGAAGAGCACGGTATACCCCTCACAAACGGTATTTCATAATGTATCGTCTCTTGTGATGCTATGTAGCCTGTGGCGTTCTTAACTTAATGCAAAAGGGAAGAGCACGGTATACCCCTCACAAACGGTATTTCATAATGTTTGTTCGGGGCACACCGTGCTCTTCTTGGGATTGCTTGATTTAGGCAGTAAAGGGACGCCACAAGGCTGCTACGCATAATGGCGTTCCTCAGAGAAAATTTTTTGAGAAATATTAACGGTACGAATAATTTTGTAGTATAATAGTAATTGAAGAGTCAACGACGTGTTGTTTGGCTCATCTCTTCCTAATATGGGAGGGGGTGTTACTATGACTACATATGAAAAATTATCTTTATTGATTCAATTTTCTATGTTAATCGTAGAAGTTATTCGTTGCTTTTATAGCTAATGAAAACGCCTAACGAATAGAGGTTTTGCGGACCTCACACGTTAGGCAATTTCAATTTGCATGTTTTTTGAGATGAGCCTAACGCCAGCTACACGTTGATGGCTCTTCTTTTGTTATTTTTAGTATAGCATAGTTTGTAACAGAATAAAAGTAGAGTTTCTTGTGTGGCATAATTTAGGGAATAATGGAATGACCTAGGGTGGCTTTGTATTACTAGGGCTCTTAGAATTTGTGTTTGACCTTATATGGTGTTGCTAGTATAGTAGATAGAGATAGATACGATTCATAGGGCGCTGTGGAGTGCCTTTTATATACGGAGATAAAGGAGTAAGTCATGATATATCAAAATATTGCTATAGATTATACACAGTTTCGGTATCCGAAAGCGGTAGAGAGTGCTCTTGAGTTTTTGAAAGCGCATGATTTCACGACGTTTGCAGGTGGGCGTTATCCGATTGAGGGTGACTTGATGTATGCCAATGTGGATATTGTGAACACAAGGGTCTATGAGGAGACGAAGATTGAAGGGCACAAGGATTACATGGATGTGCAATTTCTAGTAGCTGGAGAAGAGCAAATGGAGATTCTCATTCGTCAAACTTTTCCGGACGTGGTTGAGGCTTTTGATGACAAGGATTGTTACTTTTACGATCCTACAGAAAGTGGCACGGTAAAAATTGATGTACGCCCAGGGGATTATTGTATTTTTTATCCTGGAGAATTGCATCGCACCTTGATTGCACCGAATGAGGTACAAGAAATTCGCAAGGTCGTGGTAAAGATTCATAAAAGTCTATTAGCCGAGTAAGATTAGGCGTTGACTGCACATTATGATGCTATATAATCTTACACAGACACAGACACAGACACAGACACAGACACAGACACAGACACAGACACAGACACAGACATGATGTAGCGATGATGGTAATTAGATATTCCGTGAATTGTTAATAATTTGTAAGGGTTGTAAAAGGAGGGACTATGAACGCATATGTAATGAAAGGTATGTTACTAATTGCATTAGGCGCCGTTCTATGGGGCTTTTCTGGAATGTGCTCACAATTTGTGCAACAACAGCGGATGATGTCGGCAGAATGGGTAGTAGCTATGCGCCTTGTCATTGCTGGTGTGATTACGGTAGTAGCGGCCTTTTACCAAGGAAGAGCTTCTATTTTTAAGGTTTTTTCTGACTGGAAAGATACATTGCGGTTGGTTATATTTGGGGTCCTTGGTATGTGGATGTGTCAATATACCTATTTTAAAGCGATTGCCTATGCAGGGGCAGGGATTGCGACGGTCTTACAATATGTAGGTCCTGCATTGATTATTTTATACATCTCTATTACACGTTTAACGTTGCCAAGGGTGGCAGAAGTAGTCAGTGTAGTACTAGCTACGGTGGGGACGGCGATTATTGCTTTGCAAGGTGTGTGGGATATATCAGCGTTAGACGATACACTTCTGACCTGGGGGATGCTATCTGCTGTAGCAGTTGGTATTTATACGCTACAACCAGTGCCACTATTGAAAAAGTATGGTACAGCACCCATCGTGGGATTTGGCATGCTTATCGGCGGGGCCTTTGCGTGGATAGTTACACAACCTAGTTCTGAAGGAATTGTATGGGATTTGTGGACCTATGGTGGGTTTTGGAGTATCATCATTTTTGGCACAGTAGTCTCTTTTAATGCATACCTAGAAGGGGTGCGACGAGTAGGTGCTGTGACGGGGTCCATACTTTCATCCATAGAACCTATTTCGGCAGCGGTACTGGCATGGTTGTTGTTGGGCAATGAGTTTACACAGTGGGATATCATCGGCATGACCCTTATCATTGTTACAATATTTATCTTGGCATGGGATAAAGGTCGTGCTACAAATAAAAGTTGACCGAATCTATAATTCGTGGTAGAACTAATAAATACAGAATGAAGGGTACAGATGCTTGTAAAAGTAGCTGTACCTTATTAGTAAGTGGGGGCATCTTAAAGCCTGTATAGGGTAGATAGATACGTTTCTCGAGGTTACGTGTAGGAGGAATAGATGGCACGAACGGTTGGTATTATTGGATTAGGATTGCTAGGGGCCTCTCTAGCAAAAGCATTACGAGCATATACGACATATGATGTCATCGGTTACGCGCGGCGTCAGGAAATTTGCGACCTCGCCTTGGCTGATGGTTGTGTGTCACAGGCTTTCACAGCGGTGGAACCTGTTATCATGGGTGCGGATATTGTGGTCTTTGCCTTACCACCACAGACAAATAGTGAACTTTTTGTGAAAGTAGCCCATCTGTTTCAGGCGGGGCAAGTGGTGACCGATGTGTCCAGTGCGAAAGATGACTTTGCTCATGCCGTGTATGCTCACATCCCTGAGGGCGTGCACTTCGTATCTGTACATCCTATGGCGGGTTCTGAAAAAGGTGGGTATGAAGAGGCTCATAAAGACCTCTTTCAGAAAATGGGCTGGATTGTCCTAGAAGATGAAACGCAGCCAGCCTACGATGCCACAGTGGCACAGGAACTGGCTGATATGGGACGTGCCGTGGGGTCCCGCATCGAATACGTGGACATGAAACGCCACGATGGATGCTTGGCCATGGTGAGTCATATGCCGCATATGCTGGCGTCCGTCATGATTACCGCCGTAGGTAATGATGAACTGGGAGATAAGCGCATGAGCTTGTCGGCGGGAGGCCTACGAGACAGCACCCGTACAGCCAGTGGTCTGCCAAGTATGTGGCAAGAAATTATCTACGGAAATCGTACGAATGTGTTGAAAGCCATTGAACAAGTAGAACAAGAATTAGCTGCTGTAAAACAGTTGCTCCATGCGGATGACAATGGAGATAGTTTAGGGCAGTACTTGGAGCGAGCTAAACAGATACGAGACCGTTTGCCGAGTTTGACGATCGATAAGAACTAATATATTTGAAAGTGCAACCTCGCTCTTTATCCATGCCTGCCCATCGATAAGAACTAATGTGCTTGAAAGTACAACCCAGGTACCTATCCATATCTTTGCTTAGTAGTGAAATAGCGTGAAAGATACATGCATTGCAATGTAATACGAGGGAAGGCTTTCAACATAGGCTATACGCATAGCCTGTGATATAATAGCAATAGATGTTTGAATGAAACATGGCATATCTATGGGAGAACTTTCAGCATGGTCTTATAAATGTGGAATAGTAAGAGATAGATATAAAAGACAAGCATAGAAAGGAGCGATAGTAAGATGGACACAGCACAAAGTATAGTGGATCAAGTGCTAGAAGAAGTACAAAATACGCCAGGTGTAGGAGTAGACAATCCCTCGGAAGTGGCGAATCAAGCGTTGCAAGACACATTGGTAGCGAGTGTAATCCCTGAGGAGTATTGGCCTGAGATTGTATCTTGGGTATCCGAAACGGGTTTAGATACAGTCTATTTAGACAGTCGTGACCGTATAGGTGCATGGTGGGCGTCTAAAGAAGTGCGCTCCATGGGGTATACCTTGAATTTTACGAAATGTGGCAAGGTACCTAGTGAATGGTTCCCTGTGGGTGAACATTGGAAAGAGGCAGAAGTGGAGGCGCGCTATCGCTTGGTAGCAAGCTGGGAATCTTTAGTGGAGAACGGCGCCTTAGAGAAAGTTGAATTAGAATGAAAGTAACAAAAAGCGTACCTTTATCGGTGGGGGCACTCAGTGTCCCTATCTTTATAGAATTATTTTTACTCATGTTATTGGGCAATGTGGACCAATTCATGCTCAGCCAGTATGCAGAAACGGCAGTGGCTGCCGTAGCCAATGCGAACCAGATTATCAATATTATCTTGTTTTTGCTCATTGTCATGAGTACAGCTACCACCATTTTAATCGCTCAATATTTGGGAGCTAAGCGTGCCGATAAAATTGATGAAGTATATACGATTAGCGTTGCCTTTCATACGGTGTTCAGTGTTATCGCAGGGGCTGTGGTCATTATCTTTCATCAAACTCTCTGCGAATGGCTTGGGGTCCCAGCGGAGATTATAGAAGAAACCGCACTCTATTTAAATATCACCGCTGCCAGCATTCCTATTACGGGTATCTACATGACCTATGTAGCAGTGTTTCGGGGGCACTCCATGCCTCGTATCACCATGTGGATTGCCCTTGTCATGAACGTGGTCCATATTATTCTGAATTACGTACTTATCTACGGTTGGGGTTCCATCCCAAGCATGGGTGTCTTAGGCGCATCCGTATCGAGTGTGATTAGCAAGGCATTGGGACTGGGTCTTATCATCTGGTGTCATCAATCACTGTTGACAGCTCGTCTGAAAGTAGAGTATTTGCGCCCATTCCGGTGGGAAACGTTACGACAATTGCTGTTTATCTCTGTACCATCTGGAGGAGAAACGCTGTCTTACCAACTTTCACAGACAGTTATCATGAAAATGGTGAACCTCATGGGGCTCGTGGTGATTACAACGAAAGTGTATGTATATATCATCGCTACTTTCTGCTATATGTATACAATTGCTTTGGCCAATGCAGCGCAAATCGTGGTAGGATTCCTTATGGGGGCTAAACGAGAAGAAGAAGTGTCCCGCCGTGTGTGGCTCACAACGGCAGCAGGCATTTCTATTGGTGTCGGATTGAGTACCTTCTTTTATTTTGCCTGTGAACCAGTGATGCGACTTGTGACAGATAATCAAGAAATTATAGATCTGGCGAAAGCTGTGATGTTTATTGAAATCTTCCTAGAAATTGGACGTGGTGCCAATATCGTATTGGTGCAATGTTTGCAAGCAGCAGGAGATATTCGGATTCCTATGTTTGTCGGCGTTTTTGGCATGTGGGCCTTTGCGGTGACTTTGTCCTACTACTTTGGTATCGTCCTTGGTTGGGGACTTGTAGGTGTGTGGATTGCCATGGCTATCGATGAGATTATACGAGCGATTATATTTGTGTGGCGGTGGCAGTCAAACAAATGGAGAGGTCGTTCGCTCATATCGGTTTAAATTCCATAGTGCGATGAAAGTAAGGAGGGGAGCCCCCGTGTATTCCGCAAAAACTGCCCTACGCGAAAGTTTTTGCGGAATACACGGGGGCTCCTTTGCGTTTATCGAGGGGTAGGAATTTAAACCGCTCTGAGCAGGTGGCGACCTAGGGGGAAGAGTGTGGTTTGAGTCGCTGTGTATATGGCGGAATGGGAGAAGCTCACCGACGTGAGGTATATAAATAAGTAACATCTTTTCCCCACCAATTTTCCCCCGGTCTGTTTCAATTTTTATAGTTTCATCTTTGCTACTGTATAGGAAGCCCACATGTATGTTGTCAAAACTTTCGCGTAGGGCAGTTTTTACAACATGCATGTGGGCGACTCCACTCTAACAACGAAATGAATATAAAAATTGAAACTGACCGAAAAATACTTTATAATGGAATCAACTTGGCATAGTCTAGGGCTATGCTTTTTTGTATTCTTATGATGGGTTTCACATAGGAGGACGTATGAGTTTATATGAAAGTACATTGGCACGGATTGTGCCACGGAATAAAGAGATTGAACGAGCAATTGGGGAACAGTGGAGTAAGGGGACTCCATACGGTTCATATGGTAAGTTAGCGACGATGGTAGAGCATTATGCGGCAGCTACGAATCAAGTAAATCCAGCAGCTCCTAAGCCTTGTATGATCATCGCCTCTGGTGACCATGGTGTGGCAAAAATCGGTGTCAGTGCCTACCCGCAAGAGGTAACAGTGCACATGACTATGAACTACTTGATTCCAAAAGGGGCCGCAGCCAATGCGCTAGCGAATTATTGTGGTGCTCAAATTGAAGTCATCGACGTAGGGGTAGCGGCAGATATGTCCGCTGTGCCAGGCTTACACCATCACAAGGTAATGCCGAATGGTACGAACAACATGTTAGAAGAACCAGCTATGCCTATGGATAAAGCTATTGAGGCCGTTGAGGTGGGCATTGCTTTCGTAGAAGAGAAGGTGAAAGAAGGATTCAATACTTTCCTAGTGGGTGAAATGGGCATTGGTAACACTACGTCCAGTGCAGTCATTACAGCGAAGTTCTCCGGACTTTCAGCGAACGAAGCAACGGGACGAGGTACGAATATTTCGGACGAACGGTTGAAAGTGAAACAAAAAGTCGTCTACGATGCACTAGTAAAATATGCAGATATTCCACCTACAGATGGATTGGGTGTTTTATCTGCCGTAGGGGGCTTGGAGTTTGCTTGCCTAGTAGGTGTTATCCTAGGAGCGGCGGCAAACCATGCGTTGGTGGTCATCGATGGATTCAACACCACAGCCTGCGCCCTCATTGCGCATGCTATGAACCCGCACACCATGGATTACGTGATGGCATCTCATTTGTCCGCTGAAAAAGCTCATAAAGATGCGCTGAAAACATTGGGCTTAGAGGCCTATGTGGACCTTGGATTCTGCTTGGGTGAGGCCACAGGCGGATCCATGCAAATGCAAATGTTGAACTTAGCCGTGGACATGTTCCGCGAAGTTGCAGGAGGTGAGCACCATGCGTAATTTTGTCATCGAACCATTGCACAAACCGTCCATGGAGGAATGCCGTTTGCGCATCGACAACCTAACAAAACCATTGTATTCCTTGGCACGTCTAGAGGGGATTACAGAGCGTATGGCAGGGATTCTGAAAGAGGAAAAACCTAATAATCTTCGTCATGCTGTTGTTATCGTAGGAGCTGATATCGCTGTAGATGGACCACAAAACCAAACACATGGCGTGGAAAGCTTGAAAGCTATGGAACGGTTAGCCTCTGGACATTCTGCTACCCACGGAGCAGCGAAGAAAATTGGCGCTCCTGTGTTCTTAGTGGATGCAGGCTTAGAATTAGATACAAGTCACATCGAAGGTGTGCGTCAACATAAATTAGCCAAAGGATCTAAATTTTTCCGCATGCATGCGGCGTTGACACCTGACATCGTAGAACAAGGTTTAGAAGTAGGCTTTGCCTTGGCAGATGAATTGAGCCACAAGGGGTACCAAACGATAGCTATCGGTACTGTCGGTGAAAGAAGTTTACTTTCAGCGTTGGCAGTCACAGCAGGAATCACAGGATATCCGATGGCAGAGTTGTTGGCAGAGAATAATTGCACTTTGAGCATTCAAGAAAAGGCAAAACAGTTGACCGCCAGTTTGGCAGAACACGATTTGCCGAGCCAAGACGGCGTGCATGTATTAGCCACCGTAGGCTCTCCAGACGTGGTGGTCTTAACAGGACTTATCCTGGGGGCGGCAAGCCATCGTATGGCAGTGGTCTTCGACACGGCGGAAACAGGAGCAGCCGTACTAGCTGCAAAATGTATCAACGAAGCAGTCATGGATTACGTGTTCCCATCTGTCCATACAGGGGAACCAGTGCAAGCAGCACAAATGAAATACTTGGGAATCAAGCCGCATCTGTTCTATGGCTTTGAAATGGATGAAGCCTTAGGATCCACCATGGGACTATCTGTCCTTGATGCGGGTATGCATATGTTAAATGATATGAAAACATTCGGGGAAGCTAGTGTAAACGTGGCTGTCGATGGACCGGGATCTAAGCGTCAGGATGGACGGTAATAGTTACTAATTATGTGGTATAATATAGAAAAGGAGGAAGTAGTATGAAAACACTTGATGAGATTCGTAACTTAATTGCTCCGGTTCTAGAGCTATATCACGTGAAATCAGCCTATCTTTTGGCTCTTATGCTCGTGGTGAGGCTACAGAAATTAGTGATGTAGATTTGTTTGTAGTTTTTGATAATGATAGTATTAGTTTGTTTGAAGTGGGCGGCCTTTTAGAAACTTTAAAAGAAGTGTTGCAAATGGATGTAGATTTGCTTACTGATGGAAATAAATTGACTAAACGATTTCAAGAAAATTTATATAGAGATATGATTCATATATATGGTGATATCTATGGAGAACAAAGATATATTAGTTGATGTATTGGATTTAATAGATAGGTTAGATGCGTCTGTTAAGCTATATAAAATTCAAGTAATTGCAGAGACATTAGGAAAGGTTTCTCAAGATTTTAAGGATAGCCATACTGAAATTCCTTGGAAAAATATTAAAGGCATGCGAAATCAGTTGTCTCATAATTATGGACAAAATAACTATAGACTTATTTGGAGCACGTATAAAGAAAAGTTACCAGAATTGAGAGAACAATTGGTGGCCATATTGGACGACGAATATGGTTTTGAAAATGAGATGTTTTAAAAAATAGTAAAGATTGTAGCAAGCTATATCCCTGATAGTGTGCTACAATCTTTTTTGTATCTTGTCTATCAAGGTTGTCTAATATATTGAAAATATAACAATATTATATGTTGATAGGATGAAGTTATCATATGCTGTTTAACAAAAAAATATTTGTTAAAAATATGTTGACAACCATCCAAATTTTTTGGTATTATAAATAAGCAGTCGCAAGAAAGAAAACCAGGATTGCATACATGCGGAAATAGCTCAGCGGTAGAGCACCGCCTTGCCAAGGCGGGGGTCGCGAGTTCGAATCTCGTTTTCCGCTCCAGTTTGTTCATTCCTCGATAGCTCAGCAGGTAGAGCAATCGGCTGTTAACCGATCGGTCGTAGGTTCGAGTCCTACTCGAGGAGCCAACTTACTTTCGGTTAGTATACTATCATGACCCACTAGCTCAGTTGGCAGAGCACCTGACTTTTAATCAGGGTGTCCCGCGTTCGAGTCGCGGGTGGGTCACCACTTACAACATGGCCCGTTGGTCAAGCGGTTAAGACACCGCCCTTTCACGGCGGTATCGGGGGTTCGATTCCCCCACGGGTCACCATATGGACGATTAGCTCAGCTGGGAGAGCGCCTGCCTTACAAGCAGGATGTCGGCAGTTCGATCCTGTCATCGTCCACCACGCTAGGAACTACCTAAGGGTAGTTCCTTTTTTATAGGTAAAAGTATGAATAGTACTTTTAAAGATACACATAAATCGGTATAATAAGGATAGTAAAGACAGATAACATTGCAGTATAACTAGGAGGATTTTCTATGGATGGATTAATAGAACTTTCATTGCGATATGGACCATATGTGGTTATTTTAGGAGTGATTTGTCTATTTCTTTTATGTTGCTACTTCTTATTTCGGGATAAGAAAGGAAGTACTAGCAACAAAATAGTGGATTCGCTATCATATGATGATCCTTATGAACACCAAAGAAGGACATTTCAAAATCCCTATGCTCTTCGAGACGAAGAACTATCCGTAGATCCTGTGGAAGATGATTTTGTAGAAGGTATAGTCTCAGAAGAATTAGTCCGTGCTGTGAAAGAACAACCGCCGGAAGAAGCAGAAGATGCGACTAGAATTATGCCAAAAGTAACGGAACGTATGATTACCGAGACGATAGAGGCTCAACCAGAGGCGTCTATTAAACTAGCTGTAAAAGAGCAAACATTACTAGATAAAGCGGTAGCTCAATATAAATCTGCATTCGGTATTTTAAATCCTGAATCTGAAGAAAAGGTTACTGAGATTACAGAAGCCATATTGGCGCAATTAGATACTGAATCAGAGGAAGAAACTACGCATTTATTTGAAAATATAGCGTTACAAGAAAGTTTATTACATGTACAAAAGGCGTATGTAGCGAATTCTACTGAGTGGATGAAAGAAATCCTCTTAGAAACTTTCAAAGATGTGGTGGAACAACCTCAATCTAGCACATTATATTTGGTAGCTGTTGATGCATTGAAGAGTTTAGTACATTTACAAGTGGGACATTTGCAAGCATTAGCTATCTCATTGATCATACAATATTCTAAAAATTCTAATAACTATTCAGTAGAAAATTTCCGCCATTATTTGGAAAAGTATATTGAACCATTCATGAGCGATTTGCCACGAAAAGAAGATATGTATCAGCAATTAGAATATTTGCGTTGTATCTCTTTTGGGGAAACCTTGTCATTCCAACAAATTATGAGAAATTCCTATCCTCTTGTATTTGATTACCGTGGATTTAGCCATGAAGAATTAGCTTTCATAGTACAAGATACGCCAGTGAAGATGCCTATTGTCGTAGAAAGTATTAACTCTTCATTATTGAAATTGATGGCTGTGGATGAATATATGTTGCCTAGCTTATTCAAGCGAGCTGGACTCACAGATATTAGTATCCAAAATGGGTTAACTCGTCTTGCTTTTGGTAAGGCTGTTGATTGGGATAGTACATCGTTTGATGAAGTATTGGAACGTATCTCTCCATTATTAGTGGATTTTAGTCATATTTATGATCGAGCACCGCTTAGTCGCTTGCATCTCACTTTGCTAGGTATTTATTTGGGCAGTGCTATGGTACGTGCTACTATTCACGAACAATTTGATGTATCTCCTTGGTTTGATACTTCTGGACGATACTAGAAATAAAATTGAATACAATAATCCCCTACACTTCCGGACGAAAGCATCGGATGCGGTAGGGGATTTTATGTTAATAGATGCAGAATTTACGTAGGAGAAGTGTCAGTTTAGAAGGAAAAAAGGACGCTGCTAAGGCAGCATCCTTTTATATTAAAATGAAAAATCTTCGATGGTTTCAATATCCACTAACTCTACTTCTTTGCCGTGGAATTGGATAATCCGTTCGTCTTGTAAACGTCCCAGTTCGCGACTGAGTGCAGTGCGGCTTACGTTGAGGACATCTGCCATTTCTTGCCGATTGTGTGGCAAGGTGAGGATGTTCTTTTTTTGCACTCGGTGAAGGTCCATAAAGTAGGCAAAAATTTTCTCGCGCATCCCTTTGAGAGATAGATAATGTACTTTGCGGGTCAGTTGCATAGCCTTTTCGGATAGGTCGTGCATGAGGTTCGTGAGCAATTGGATTTGGCAAGTTTGACAGTCCGGAAATGCTTTGGTGAAAGTCTCAATCGGTAAAAACAAAACGATCGCATCTTTTGTGGCTTCAATCGTAGCAGGCCACAGAGGATGGTTACTAAAGAGCAAGGCTTCTCCGAACATAGAGGACGGCTCTAGCTCCGTTACGATAGTTCGTTGTCCTAACATGTTTTCTCGCGTTAACAAAGCACGACCTTCTAATAAGATGCCAATGCCTTCCATAGGATCACCGGCGATGGCGATGAAGGAGTTTTTCTTGAAACTTTGCACCTTCACATTTGCATGGGATAAAAAAAGTGATAAATTTTCTGGTGTAATATGTGCACATAAGGGGGATTGTTGAATCGTATTCATGTATGTTTCTAATGTAGGATGTAATGTCGACATAGGACCTCCGTTAAATTAGAGAGTATACTTTATTTCTGTACTTTCATTATAGCATGAATAAAAGTATAGGGAAAACTATATAAAATGTAGCCAAGGATACGTTTTTTCTGCTTTCAGTATACTATACTAAATGCATAGATAACAAGATAATGCTATGCACTCCTGTTGTAGGATGGTTGTGTATAGAAACGATATCTAAAACAAAGTATGTTGTAGGAAACATGTTTATGGGCAAAGTTCCCAAGGAGGTTATTATGAGTATGTTCTGTTTCCAATGTGAACAAACAGCGCAACCAAATGGTTGTACAGTACAAGGTGTATGTGGTAAAACAGCACCGGTTGCAAATTTACAAGACGAATTAACAGCGGCGTTGATCGGTTTAGCTCGTGCAATGCAAGCTACAGAAGTAACGTTAGAAAACGTACAATTGTTAAAACGTGGTTTATTCATGTGCGTAACAAACGTAAACTTCTCCGAAGATCGTGTACAAGAGTTTATCGATGTGATCAACAATGCGCATAACAAATTAGATGCTAATATTCCTAACTTTGATTGGGAAGAATTGTGGAAAGGTCATGAAGACATCGTATCCTTACGTTCCACATTGTTATTAGGTATGCGTGGTATGGCTGCATACGCATGGCATGCAGCAGTATTGGGCTATAACGATCCAGAAGTTGACGCTTGGTTTGTAAAAGGCCTTGTAGAAATGGCGAAAGACCACAGCGCAGAAGAATGGTTAGGCCTATTGATGGAATTCGGTGGCATCAACCTTGCTTGTATGGCGTTGTTAGACAAAGCAAATACAACTACATACGGTACTCCAGTTCCAACAACTGTACCTTTAACAGTAGAACCAGGTCCTTTCATCGTAGTAACAGGCCATGATTTACATGACCTTAAAATGTTATTGGAACAAACTGATGGCAAAGGCGTTAACATCTATACACATGGTGAAATGCTTCCATGTCATGCATACCCTGAATTGAAAAAACATCCTCAATTGAAAGGTAACTTTGGTACTGCATGGCAAAACCAACAAAAAGAATTTGACGGCGTTCCAGGTGCATTCTTGTTCACAACAAACTGCATTATGCCACCAAAACAAACATACATTAAGAACATCTTCACAACAGATATGGTTGGTTTCGATGGCTGCGGTCATGTGGAACACAACGAAGATGGCACAAAAGATTTCTCTGCAGTCATCGAGCGTGCTATTGAATTAGGCGGTTATAAAGAGCCACAACAATTCACTGGTATCAACGGTGGTACAGAAGTGACAACTGGTTTCGGTCATGGTACAGTACTTGGCGTAGCTGACAAAGTAATTGATGCAGTAAAAGCTGGCGCTATTAAACATTTCTTCTTGGTAGGCGGTTGCGACGGTGCTAAAGTAGGCCGTAACTACTACACTGAGTTCGTAAAACAAACTCCAGAAGATACTATGGTATTGACTCTTGCATGTGGTAAATATCGTTTTAATGACCTTAACATCGGCGAAATCGGTGGCTTGCCTCGTATCCTAGATATGGGTCAATGTAACGATGCGTACTCTGCTATCCAAGTAGCAGTAGCATTAGCAGGCGCTTTTGAATGTGACGTAAACGAATTACCATTGACATTAGTATTGTCTTGGTACGAACAAAAAGCGGTATGTATCCTATTAACATTATTGTCCTTAGGCATCCGCAACATCTACATCGGACCATCCTTGCCAAAATTCTTGTCCGGCACAGTACTTGGCATCTTAGTTGAAAAATTCAACTTACATCCGATTACAACACCAGAAGAAGATATGAAAGCGATCTTAGGCTAAGACGTCTCTTGTTTCGCTATGCAGCCTTGTGGCGGTGTTAACTAAATAAGATGAAGGGAAGAGCACGGCATACCCCCTCACAAACGGTATTTCATAATGTTTGTTCGGGGGCACACCGTGCTCTTCTTGTATTTGTTTGATTTAGGTAGTAAGGAACGCCACAAAGGATGCTACTCGTAACGGCGTTCCTCTGGGGATGGGTGCTTGTGGCGTTGTCATTTGCAAACTTGCGCTTTGCTTAGTTTGCTGTTAGTAATGGCGTTAAGTCAATATAAACAGTACGAATAGATTATGTTATAATAAAATTACAAGAGTCATTAACGTGTTGTTAGGCTCATCTCTTCCTATTATGGGAGGAGGTGGTTGCTATGACTAAGTATGAGAAAATCTCTTTGATGGTTTCTATTGCTGGTTTAGTAATTCAGCTCGTTGATCTACTTAAGTAGACAATGAAAAAGCCTAACGTATAAGGTCTCATACACCTTAACACGTTAGGCAATTTCATTTCATACTTTTTGAGATGAGCCTAACGCCAGCTACACGTTAATGGCTCTTCTTTTGTTGTCTTAATTATAGCACAGGTTATAGTCACAATACAATCGTTTCTTGTGACGCTATGCAGCCTTGTGGCGTTCCTTAGATAGATGTTCATAATATTGTTATTTTGTACATGGTATGGTTAGGTGTATAATGAAGGTAAGGGAGTCACTAACGTGAGTTAGGCTCGTCTCTTCCTAATATAGGGGGAGGTGATACTATGAGAAAGTATGAAACGTATAGTTTATTACTGTATCTAATTTCTATAATAGTAAGTATCATTGACCTATTTAAAGATTTATTTAAATAATCAATGAAAATGCCTAACGTAAAGATAAGTATTACCAGTACTTATACACGTTAGGCATTATCAGATTTCGTTATTTGAGATGAGCCTAACGCCAACCACACGTTGATGGCTCTTCTTTTTGATACCCTAAGTATAGCATAGTTCGAGCTTAAATACAATTATCACTTGCTTCGCTATGTAGCCTTATGGCGGCATTAACTAAATAAGATGAAGGGAAGAGCACGGTATACCCCCTCGCAAACAGTATTTCATCATGTTTGTTCGTGGGCACATCGTGCTCTTCTTGTGCTTGTGTGATTTAGGTAGTAAGGAAGGCCACAAAGGCTGCTACACCTAACTGCGTTCCTTTTGGAAAAGGGAGCTTGAGGGGATGTCAGTTGCAAACTTGCGCTTTGCTTAGTTTGCTGTTAGAAATGGCGTTAAGTCAATATAAACAGTACGAATAGATTATGTTATAATAAAATTACAAGAGTCATTAACGTGTTGTTAGGCTCATCTCTTCCTATTATGGGAGGAGGTGGTTGCTATGACTAAGTATGAGAAAATCTCTTTGATGGTTTCTATTGCTGGTTTAGTAATTCAGCTCGTTGATCTACTTAAGTAGACAATGAAAAAGCCTAACGTATAAGGTCTCATACACCTTAACACGTTAGGCAATCTCATATTTCTGTTTTTTCGAGATGAGCCTAACGCCAGCTACACGTTGATGGCTCTTCTTTTGTTGCCTTTATTATAGCACAGGTTATAGGTACAATACAATCGTCTTTTGTGATGCTGTGCAGCCTTGTGGCATCTTAACTAAATAGGGCAAAGGGAAGAGCACGACATATTCCGACACGAACTAATATAGTGGTTAGGTTTGCTCCGGAACATGTCGTGCTCTTCTTGCATTTTCGTAATTTGGTCAGTAAGGGGCGCCACAAAGGCTGCTACTCATAACTACGCTCCTTAGGAGTAGAGGGGGCTATAAAGGCATCGTTTTTCAGTTTGTGAATACAGTAAAAAAGGATAAAGAGTGAAAAAGGTTATCTTAGCATAATTTTAATGTAGTATAGTAAGTAAATTCTGTGCATAGAATGAGCATTTTTGTGTAATACTATATGAATACATGATGCAATAAAAGAATGAAGTAGTAAATCCTATGCATTTTAGGTATATTTAAGATAAAATAGCAGAAACTAATATATATAATGTGATTTTCAAGTCTGTATAAATTCATTTATAAATATTCAAATAATATGTAAATCAATCTTCTTTTTTGTAATAAAATATATAATTAGGAATAAAAATACATACATAGAGTACTGTTTTGAAATACTTGTATTTCTAGGATAAAATCAATCTATACTAATTTAATATGCATATTATAAATGGCTTGTATTCTTTTTATTTGTTGTATATAATTTTATGCATAATGTAATATAGGTATATTAGTCAATGAAGGAAACTAGAGTGCTAGTTTAAGTTTGCTAATATATCTTATATTAGTTTTATCAGTAGAAGATAACAATACCATAGTTTATGAGCTATAATTTAAAAAGAGATAGAAACTATGGTTTTTTTGTGTTTCCTATATACAAGACAGTAATGATATTAAAATCATATGCGTATAGATGATGAATGAAAGGTGAGGAAGTAAATGGCATTGAATCGGATTTATAAAGTTGTGTGGAGTAAAACAAAGGGCTGCTACGTAGTTGTATCTGAATTAGCAAAACGGGTGGGCCGTAATAAGGCGAAAGCTATTGTTATTAGCTCTGCAGCTGTGGCTATGGCGGTAATCCCTGTTGTAACAAGTACGGTAGGTGCAGCTCCGAATCAGGCTGGTACAGGCCCTGATAACAGTGTAGTATGGGGACAAGACACAAAAGTTGAGAAGAACAATGGTGTGGCCATAGGTAAAGGAGCAAAATCTACAGAAGACAGTGCAATTGCCCTAGGTTTTCAATCTAAATCTAGTGGTAACTGGTCAGTTGCTATTGGGTTACAAACTAATGCAACTAATAAGCAAGCAGTGGCGGTAGGTTCTAAAAGTCAAGCAACTGGTGAGAATTCCATTGCTATCGGTAATGCTGCAAATGCATCGAATGAATCTAGTGTTGCCTTAGGTAGTAGCACACAATCAACGAATAAGTTCACCACAGCGGTCGGCGGGACAGCTTTTGCGACTCAAGAAGGAGCTACAGCTTTAGGATATGGGGCTAGAGCTACTGCTAAAAATACAATTGCTATAGGTAACTCAACGAAGGCAGAACAAGAAGGAGTCTTAGCCTTGGGAGCGCAAGCATATGCAAAAGCAGCTGATACAATAGCAATTGGTAACTCAGCAACTGCCAAACAAGTGGGAGATATCATCATTGGTAAGGATGCAAAAAGCCGCGACCAAGGTGGGGGGCGTAGTGTTGCCATTGGCTTTAAAGCAATGGCGGGTAGTAATAGAAATAGTCATGAAACGAATGATGCTAGTACGGGAAAACGTGGTGATGACGGTAGTGTGGCTATTGGTACGAATGCCTATACAGGACTTAATAAAAATAACACTGCCGTAAACAGTTCAGTTGCACTCGGTGCTGGTGCAGGGGTAGGGTATCGCTCCGTAGGGTCTGATGGAACCCCTCTTGGCGTTGGTACAGATGCAGATGATAATGCAACCGTATTGGTGAAAGCCTTTGGTGGTACTACTGGTAATTTAGATTATTTCAAAAATACAGGAAAGGCTAATGCAGAGGGATTCTTTTCCTTCCAAAATGTAGATATTAATGAAGGCACAGCATTAGGTCGTAATACCCGTGCTATGGGTGATCAATCGGTAGCCATTGGTGCACAATCTGTAGCCGGTATGGGCTCTATCGTTATCGGTGGTAATGATATTCAAGCCTATGACCAAAAGAAATATTTTAAAGCAGCAAATCCAACTAGTGGACCAGCGAATACTGTAAATGATTACGATGCACCCACAACACCTGGCACAGGAAAAGATGGACAACCTATTACAATTAGCAAGAAATATGAAGAACTGGTAGGTGCAGGCCTAGATAGATCGTGGCGAGCCAGCTATGGTCAAGATGGTTCAACCGTAATCGGTATGCAAGCCCACTCTACCACCCCGTTGGGCGTGGCGATTGGTACAAACTCTATCGTTAGAAAAGGTGCCTTTGGTGCTACAGCGATCGGTTCTGGAGCCTCTGTAGTAGCGAATGCTGAGGCAGCAGTAGCCATCGGTATGGGATCGGAAGCACAAGGTAACTATGCCGTAGCGGCTGGTACAGCAGCACGTGCAGCAGAGTCTGCTGTAGCTGTTGGTTATAGTGCTACGGCAACCAATGCTTCCGTTGCTGTAGGTCAGTTAGCAAAAGCAACGAAAGTAGCAGACATTGCGGTAGGTCAAGGTGCCGTTGCTTCTGGTGAACAAGGTGCCATTGCTATGGGTCTTGGTACACAGGCACAAGGTCATTCTTCCATTATGATTGGTGGTTCTGAAATTACCGAGGTAGCCGCACAAAAGGTGAACTATCAAAAAGAGAAAATAGATGCTGATGGAAAAACTGTCATCAAATCCACTAAAAAAACAGAGACCATAGGTGGAGAACAAGTCGAACGTACCATCCGTTCTGTAGAAATGGAAAATACTATGGGGACTATACAACAAGCCTATGGGGAATTAACGAATGGTGACATCTTAAATACAACTCGCTTAGATTATTCTTCGGCGACAAATAGAAATGGACATGGATCAATTTCCATGGGGATTCACTCCTTATCTACTGGTGATTTAGGGACCGCCATTGGTACTGGTGCACGTGTCACAAAATTAGGTGGTGTGGCCCTAGGCACAGGTGCTATTTCTGAATTGCAAAATGGGGTGGCTATCGGTACAGGTTCTAGAGCTGATTCTAGATCGATTGGTACTCGTCAAACAGATATTTCCTATGATGAAGAAGGCCATATTGTTCCATTTGACAGTAAAAAGGTAGCTTATACATTCTATTGGGCAGGTGGCTCAAACACGTCTGAAGGTGACGTAGTATCTTTTGGCTCGCCAGGGGCAGAACGTCAATTGAAAAACGTAGCAGCTGGCCGTATTGCGGACGATTCCACAGATGCTATTAATGGTTCTCAGTTGAACTCCGTTACAAAACGTATGTCTAATGGTTGGTCTGTAGAGGCTGAAAAAGATAAAACTAGCTCTGGTGTATTGAAATTAAATGGAGCGCTAGCTACAAAAGGAACTGAAGTACATTCTGCGAATGGTAAAACAACGACACGAGAAAACCCTGGAACAGCTACAGGCAATGTCGATAAGATTCGCCTTAATGATGAAGTGAAAATTCGTGTAGGCGATAATTTGGTATTACATCAAGAAGATGCATCTAGACCAGTGTATGAAGATCCAGATGATCCAACTCGTCAAACCGGAACCCGTGTGACGTCTAAATTCACCTATTCCTTGAATCCAGAATTAAGGGGATTAAAAAGCGCTCAGTTTAAAAATGATGCAGGCGATACGACTGATATCAATGGTGCTGGGGTGACAGTCACTCCAGTAACTGCGGGGAAAAAACCTGTTTCGTTAACGACTGCAGGTTTGAATAATGGTGGTAATGCGATTTCTAATGTGGCAGGTAATTTACCAGAAACTAAAAATAACGATGCTACTACAGGGGCAAGTAATGCCACTACATCCCAAGCAGCCCCAACGTTAGGGAGTGCTGCTAATCAAGTAAATCCGACGAATGCAGCGACAGTATCTGACGTGTTGAATGCAGGTTGGAATTTACAAGGTAATAACAAAGCTGTAGATTTTGTGAAGCCTTATGATACTGTGAACTTTGTCAATGGAGATGGCACGACAGCTACTGTAGAAAGTACAGATGGTAAAACATCTACTGTGAAATACAGCGTAAACCTTGGCGATGGCTTGAAAAAAGATGATGCGACCAATAAAATCACTGTGAGCGCAGCTGACAAATCCTTAACTGTTGGAACAGATGGAGTTAAGGTAAACCCAGGAGATAAGTCATTAAAAACAACAGATGCTGGTTTAACCGTCAATACAGCTGATAAATCCTTAGAAGTAACAGATTCTGGCTTAAAGGTTAAAGCTGGAGATAAAACGTTAACTACTGATGAAAAGGGTTTAAAAGTAAATACTGGTGAAATTGAATCTGTTACTACTGGTGCTAACCCTGGTACTGTGAAAGTAAAAGATGGCGATACTGGTAAAGTGGCTACCGTAGATTCTGTAGTTAATGCTGTAAATAGTGCTGCTTGGATTGCGACCTCTGAGAAAACAGCCGCTGGTGAGTTAGGTGCAACACCAACAGATCAATCTGTGAAAGCAGGCGACAAAGTTACTTTTGAAGCAGATAAAAACATTAAGATTACACAAGCAGGTAGTAAATTTACTTTTGCTACTAGAGATGACGTATCTTTCAACACTGTACAAGTAGGTGGCAGCACAGGTCCTAAATTAAGTAAATCTGATGCGGGAGACCTTAAAGTATCTGGTCCTAATGGTACGGATCCAGTAAAAATTACGAATGTACAAAATGGAGACATTTCTGCAGATTCCAAAGATGCTATTAACGGTAGTCAATTCCATAAGCTAGCGAATAATACTATCCAATTAAAAGGCCAAACAGGTGATAATGCTGCTACTGAAACTAAGAAACAAGAGTTAAATAAAGAAAATGGAATTGCTTTCACTATTAAATCTAGCGATGGTACTTTGTTAGAAGTGAGTGCAGCAGACGATACGATCACATTAAAACCAAAAACAGCGACTCTTACAACAGGAGCTGATGGAGTACCAACAGCGGATACGACAAATGGTAAATTAGTGACTGCTGATCAATTGGTGAATACCTTAACAGAAATGGGCTGGAAAGCTACAGCAGATAAAGATGGCTCTGGTACCGTGTCTGGTGCTGCTACAGAGTTAATCAAAGCTGGTAATACAGTGACTTTCAAAGCTGGTGATAATTTAGCTGTTAAACAAGATGGTAAAAACTTTATCTATTCCTTACAAAAAGAATTAACTGGTCTAACAAGCGCTGAATTTAAAAACCAAGCTGGTGATAAAACTGTAATCAACAGTGATGGAGTGACAATCACACCTGTTACTAATGGTAAACCACCAGTATCTTTAACAAAAGATGGTTTAAATAATGGTGGCAACCCAATTACTAATGTAGGCGGCAACTTAGATGGTGCTAAAACAGGTACAAATGCACCAACAACTAGCGCAACAGCCCCAACATTGGGAACAGGAACTGACCAAGTAAACAAAAACAATGCAGCCACAGTAGGTGACGTATTAAACGCTGGTTGGAACTTACAAAATAATGATGCAGCGAAAGATTTTGTGAAACCATATGACACTGTGAACTTTGTTGATGGTGAGGGTACAACAGCTGTCGTAGAAACGACAACAGATCAGGCAACCTCTAAAATTAAATACAATGTAAACACTGGTAATGGTTTAGAAAAAACTACAGATAACAAAATTACTGTAAAACCAGGAGATAAGTCTTTAGAAGTAACTGATGCTGGTGTTGCAGTAAAAAAAGCAGATCAGTCTTTAGAAGTAACTGATGATGGCTTAAAAGTTAAAACCGATAATAAAACAATTACTACAGGTAAAGATGGTCTTACTGTTAATACAGGTACTGTGAATGCTGTTGAACAAGGCGATAAAAAAGGTACCGTGGAAGTACCAACTGCTGACGCAGGAAAAATTGCTACTGTAGATACAGTTGCCAAGGCTGTGAATAATGCTGCTTTCACATTGAAAGCAAGTGCTGATGGTGGTACAAGAAATGCAGGCAGTGGTGTTACTACCGATGGTGAATCCATTAAAGCAGGCAGTACTATAGAAATGATTGCTGGCAAAAACCTAGATGTAAAACATGATGCGAATGGTAAAATCACATTTGCTACGGTGGAGAATCCTTCTTTCAACACTATTCAAGTAGGTGGAGATCAAGGACCAAAATTATCTAAAACAGATGATGGTAATATCAAAGTGTCTGACAAAGATGGTACAAACCCAGTCAATATTACGAATGTGAAATCTAATCTGCCTGATACGCAAAATAGCGATGCTCCGAACACGGCGACAAACCCAAGTAATGCTACTAAATCACAAGCAGCTCCAACATTGGGAACATCTGCTAACCAAGTAAATCCAGCAAATGCAGCTACTGTTGGTGATGTGTTAAACGCAGGTTGGAATTTACAAGGTAATGGTTCAGCGGTGGATTTCGTAAAACCGTATGACACAGTGAACTTTGTAAACGGTGTGAATACGACAGCTGTTGTATCCACTGTAGATGGTAAAACAAGTAATGTAACATATAATGTCACAGGCTTACCGATTACCTATACTGATAAAGATGGTAATCTAGTATCTAAAATTGGAGATAAATTCTACAAAGTTAATGATAAAGGTCAACCATTAGATGCTAAAGGTAATCCAAGTACGAAAGTTAATAAAGATGGAAAACCAGTAGATGATGCAGGTAATGTCATCGATCCGATTAATACAACTAATAATCCTGTAAAAACATCCTTAGTGAATCCAGCACCTGAAGCTAATAAAACAGGCACAACAAGTCCTACTACATTGGATAATGTGACAAGCAAGTTGGAGAACTATAAAGCTGATCCAGTGAATGGTAAAGAACCAGCTAAAAATAGTTTGCGAGATTTAACGAATACAAATGTAACGGATAACACAGTAGCAACAGTCGGAGATATCCGTAATATGGGTTGGATTGTATCTTCCGATAAAACAACAGGTGCTAATGGAACAACAACTGCCACTGAATATTCTGAGGCAGTGAAAAATGCGAATGAAGTACGATTTGTCGGTGAAGGCAGTGCTATTGTATCTGGTAAAACAGATGACAAAGGTGTACGTACAATTACTGTAAAAGTAGATAGTCAAACAGGTCTCAATAAAACAGTGACTCCTGTGAATTACACGAAAGCAGATGGTACTAAAGTATATCCTCGAGAAGTAGATAATGGAGATGGAACTAAGACAGTTAAATTCTTTGAAAATCCAGATGGTACGGGTAAGGAAATTCCAAGCACAGACGTCATTACTTCTGTGAACGGACCAAAAGGAACAACTACTCCAGCAACATTGTCTAATGTAAAATCTAACCTTCCTGATACGAAGAATAACGATGCTACAACAGGTCCAAGCAATGCTACCACAGCTCAAGCAGCACCAAATACAACAAATAAAGATGGCGACAAATATATCAATCCAAATAATGCCGCTACAGTATCTGATGTATTGAATGCAGGTTGGAACTTACAAGGTAATGGTACAGCCGTAGATTTTGTGAAACCATATGATACAGTTA
>NZ_RQVG01000007.1:0-121857 GCF_003992195.1 Veillonella sp. 3627
ATGATTTGTTATAGCACATATTCCAATATTATTTTTATGCATCTCCTCTATAAAGCAAATTGGTTCTATTTCCCTTCCTACTCCATCACCATTTTTACATTTTTGGGTATGTAAATGTAAATCAATTTTTTTCATTCTACCACTCTAATTCTAAAATATCAATTATCTAACATTAAAATTATACCTTATATCCTTTAGTTGCTTCTCGTATTAAACCATCATGCCAATCAATATCTCCTAACTCTTTATTGTGATATACATCAAATACTTGGTACAAATGTCTATAAGAAATATTACGCTCTATAATTTTCTTTAGAGCCTGTGTATCCATAGAAATAATTTTCATACCATCAATAGTTACTTCATTTTTAGTGTATGGAATTAGCTTTCTATATCTAAAATCATATACAACATTTTTATCTAAATAAGTACTAACAAACAGACTATAATCAAACTGATTATTATAGCGAATCCTATAATCCCCTAAATGCCTCGAAACAGGTTCCATCTCCATTCTTCTCTGATTACTTCCATCTGCAAGAGTTGCTTCTAATAACAAGGAATGTTCAGGATAGTCACTACACGCTTCATACTTATAGATAATATCAGCATACCCACCAGCTGCATGAGTTTTAGGTAGAAGATTGGCTTCCAAGGACAAATTCATAAACTCCAAAATATTACCTTGTCGCTCACTAACTTTATACCATATGATCCCCAATATATATTCAAAAATGGTTGGAATAGTTGCTTCATCGGTAACTAACTCTTCAATTCTGCTATCATTCCGTGTTTCGAAACATTGCAACAATTCAATGAGTGTATCATCAGTGAATCTCTTATCAATCATTATATTGAATCTTCTATAACGCTCATCATTAATATATGTTGATGCTTGATCTGCACTATCAATTCTAATTCCTAGATCTTGACTTAAAGTTCTATATATTTTACTCATATCTATAGTAAATGCAGATGATATAGCCTCTAGCTCTACATCAACTTGTAGATTCCCATCTTTTATAAACGCAACACGATATAACTCATCTATGATTTCTTTAAAATAATATTTAGGAATCATATCTAATTTGATTGTGCGATCTTCAAAAATCAATACATCCGCGAGATTAAAATACCTTCTATTTAAATCAAAGTAATCCGCCAACGTTGATATCGCCTTAAATACATGTAGATATTCAAAAAATACCTTTTTCAACTCCAGTTCATTTCTGCATGATAAGAATGGACAATTTTCTGATATCGATTCTTTCCCTTTTCTTCTTATGGACGAAATATTAGTAGTTCGGAATAACAAGTTTCTCCACAATGTGCCCGGTCTTTGATTTATATTTTTCGCAGCTTGCAATAATCCTTCGTAATCATTTTTCCCTTCAAGAAATATTCCTTTTACATTTTCATATAATTCGTAATAAGGTTTATCATAGCTCCGACTTTTACGATTAATCCCTATTGTACAAATTACATCTTCATCAACCTCAGAATCCATGAACACATTCAAAGCCAACTTATAATTATCCATCTGCATCAATCTCTTAAAGATAATTTCCTCGGTTTTAATTTTCCCTAATCTATAAGATTTTATATCTTTAATAATTTGCTCAGCACTTTCACTATCCTTGATTAATGGAATAAAATATGTAAACTCATCATACGTTAAAAACTCTAGTTCAGTTAAACATTTGAGCACAGCAATAAAAGGTCTAATAATACACCCACTTACATCCACGCTTGTTTTTAACAGTTGCTTTAAATACATAAAGCTATCGCCACTAATATTGAAATCATTATTGACTTCAAATACTCCTGTAGTTGTTACATCTAGCAGAGTTCTACCTGCTTCCGTAAGTATTCTGTCTGCTGTAACAAGGCCAATTTCTACTAGCCCAGAAGTTTTTTCTCTAGCATCTTTATCTTTTCGACTTGCTTCCCCTGTAACAAATCCCTTATCTTTCATAAAGTTATAATATTGTTCTTGAATTGTAGGGCGCCATTCCCATTGTGATTTCTTGATAATTTCACGATAAAACTCATCAAGCAACAGTAATTGTTCCTCTATTTTTAAATTTAATTTTGCAGTTCTAAAACTTGTGGTCCCCACAACCCAGCAAAAACTCTGATATGAGATAACTGTATTAGACATTGACTCACCTCTTTAGTCCACCAAATAATTTGTAATCAGCACTTCCTTAGAGATACTATCCTTATCTTTTCTATGATAATTACTATTGGAGTAACTTTTATCTAAGTAATGACAAGTATATCCATTGGCTTCAACCCAGTCATATAGAAGATGATTTTTTTTACCCTTACTTTCTAATACATTCGATAAC
This sequence comes from Veillonella sp. 3627, assembly GCF_003992195.1. NCBI lineage: Bacteria > Bacillati > Bacillota > Negativicutes > Veillonellales > Veillonellaceae > Veillonella > Veillonella sp. 3627. Next base: position 2,352 of record NZ_RQVG01000007.1, read on the forward strand.
GCAAATGTAAATCCTTTTTTATTGGCCTCGTCCAAAAAATTTAGTAAATCTTTTTCATCATGTTCTGTCCACATTCCATTTTCATTATAGGTCGCACTAGTTATTAAATATGGTGGATCACAATATATAAACGTTCCTGCCCCAAAATCATCTAACAAGATATCTCTAAAATCTTTTTCCATGAATTGAACATCTTTATTCTTTAACTCCTCAGAAAACAAGACCAATTTACTTCTCATCTTTGAATTAAAATCTCGTTTCCCTACAGGAAGATTAAACATACCTTTTCTGTTAAACCGAATCTGATTGTTAAAGGAATACACCATTAATACATAAAGCATCACATAATCGATTGTACCATCACTATATTTAGCATTAAAATCATCTCTCAACTTTGTAAATTTTTCTTTATTATACTCAGCCAACCCCTTGCTACTATTACAATTATAATACGCATATCCATATAATGCTGTATTAGATAGACCATATTCTTCAATCATCTTATCTATAAAAGTTAGCAACTCATTCGTTTCAGAAGTTTTTATAAATTTCATTAACCCAATCACACGATCATTCAGGTCATTAAAAATAACTTTTGAAGATAAAGAATTAATTCCTACATTGCCACCACCAGCAAAAATATCTAAGAATACCTCTTTTTCATCAAATAATGGCTGAATTTGATCTAATAGCTTAAACTTTCCTCCAATATAATTAAATGGGCTTGCTATATTAACTTTCTTTGTTGCATCGTATACTTCACACAAAAATAACCGCTCTTTATTATCTTTGATATCTGATTTGCCCGTTGAAAATGCTTTATAGTCTGCTTCAAATATTGTCACTTTTCCTTTTTGGCGCAAAATTCTAATGATATCTTCGTCTGAAATTTTAGCATTTGATCGGTCATTTCCCTTATCTGACATATTATTATATGAAAGTAAAATGTATTTTACATTTGCCTTATCAATCAAATCTTCAAATGCTTTTGTTGCATTAATCATACAATAATCACTTTTTATAGAGGATCTATCCATTTTTCTAGCAACACCATGTACTTCTGGTTTTTCCCATCGTGCTACATTTTCAAGCAAGTGATAGGCATCACAATATTGTCTTGAATTATACGGCGGATCTAAATATAATAAATCCCCCTTAATCGACTTTACCAATATATTAGCGTCAAGATTATAGCAACTGTTATTCGGGTTTATACACATCTCTGGTAGTAGCACATGTAAAACCAATGATTTATCAAACTCTAATTTTTTCCTATATGCATCATAATGTCCTACCGTATTTGCAATTTTATCCATAGCATATAATAATGCTGTAATCAAAATTGCATATTCCTTGAAGTTGATTTCTTTAGATTTATATTTTAACTCTATATCTTCTCTAATATATCCTATCTTGCTACAATCATCTGCAGAAAAAAATGTATCTCCAAAGTTCTCTCTCATATAGTTATTTTCTTTTGTTTCGATTTGATTGTACTCATAGATAATCTCTACTATTTTTTTACTAGAATACGCTTCTGCACCAAACCAAGCATAATTTGAAATATAATTGCTATACAACAAATCATTGGTGATAAGCATTTTATCTTTAAAAGCATTAGAAACTGCGCCTGTTCCGCTAAAAATGTCTATGACAATATTAATCCCTTTACAATTTTCTTCAATAGTCTTTCTTATAAAATCAGAAAGAGAGTACTTATTTCCTAAATATCTTCTATTATTGATAAATAATTTTTTTAGACCTAATTCTGCTATTAACTGTTCAATATGATCGCTAGGCTTCTCATCTTCCATATTAAGCTTTGTTTTCAAAACTTTAATAATCTCTTCATTCCAAAGATATCGCCCTGTATCACTTTTAGGTACGACAATGTTTTCTTTTTCAATCAATTTATATAAGTACGCTTTAGAAATATCTAGTTCTTTGATAATTTCAGCAACAGTAACATTTTCCATTCTATATCCCTCTTGCCACATTTTCCCTATTTAGTAGACATTATACCATAAAAACTACCCCTTCTCTATTAAAATCTTCCTAAAATATGGATGCTAATAGCATCTATTTTTTATACATATACAACATAAATTATGTATATTTCTAACTCCTAATCCTCTCCTAGATACAAAAATCTCTAGTATACGCTATGCCTTACGCACTCGCTTACACTAGAGATTTTTATTATCTATTAAATTTTTTCACCATAGAAGATTAACTCTTCGTCTTTCACTAAGGCGTAGGAACGTGTACCAAGTCCCATGCGGTCCGCACGAAGTAAGATGGCTTGCCATTCGCTGTTAGGGGAAATATCTTTGAAATAATCCCACGTGCGTTTTTCCACTGTACTCAACACGCCATTTTCCACTGGTGTGGCTTGGGTAATAATATCTCCCAACGCTTCGTCCATAGCCACCATGTCATAGGATACAACAATGCCTAAGTTACCTACGATTTCGTTAGTAGCACCAGCCTCTTTCAGCTTATCTTGGTTCACATAATCCGCCACAACATCCATCGCTACCCCTACATGGAATCGTTGACGATTTCTAGTAGCAGCTGCTGCATATTCAGACACCGCTTTATGATGCTCTGTACCTGTTAAGGCTACCAATTCACGACGACCTTCTAGGCTCGCAGAGTACCACCCTGTATTGTTCACAGCCCCAGAGAATCCGCTGTACTCATTCGCTTTAATGTGGTTTACAGAAATCACCACATCACTGGTAGCAATGCGTTCATCGATATAAGCTACTTTCACAGATTCACCATCAGGAATGATGACCTCACGGGAATGATGGCTAGGCTCATCTACATAGACTACAGTGCCACCTTCGGATTCGATGCGTGCTTTCATGTATGCCACTACCGTTTCATACGCCTCATAATCGCTGTGCAAATCATTGCGAAGTAGAGCCACTTTTTTGCCAGCGCAACCAATTTCATCAAAGCTGATTTTACACAACAAAAAATCTAATCGTTTATGGATTAATTCTTGATTAACCTCTTGTAAAGGGGAGTAATATACTTCCATATCATACCTCCTATAACTACGTCATTTTGTAAAAAAGGGCTGCATCTACTGACACAGCCCTTACTTTGGCGGAGAGAGGGGGATTTGAACCCCCGCGCCAGTTTCCTGACCTACCGCATTTCGAGTGCGGACTCTTCAGCCACTTGAGTACCTCTCCGTATACGACGGCGTTCTTTGAAAAAATCTTTCATAATTTGACTGCATTCTTCTTGCAATACACCCGATAACACCTGTGGTTCATGGTTTAAATTCGGATGTGAAAGTACATTAAACAAAGATTCTACCGCACCGCCCTTATAATCACTACTGCCATAGACAACACGATCTATACGACTATTAATAATAGCACCAGCACACATAGGGCACGGCTCTATGGTAACATAAAGCGTACAACCGGTCAACCGCCACCTTTCAAGCATAGCATTCGCCTCACGGATGACAAGGACCTCTGCATGAGCCGTCGCATCATGGTCAATCTCGCGTCTGTTGTGATGACGACTGATAATCTTGCCTTCATGCACTAATACTGCACCAATAGGAATCTCACCCATATCATAGGCCTTACGTGCCTCTACCAAGGCTTCACGCATATACTCTTCATCAGTCATACAGTCACTTCCTTTCCAATTGCCGCTACACAATAGAATACCATACTTTCAGAGAATCGTCACTTCTTAAGCTAATTATGATATAATAAAGAGTACATGTAAACATTTTCGATGACTTCACTGAGGTGACAATCTTATGGAACAACGAGCTTTTAGTAAAATCAATGTAGGTCTTGCTATCACGGGCAAACGTGATGATGGGTACCACGATATAGATACCATTTTTCAATCTATTTTCTTAGGGGATTCCCTCTATTTCGCGCGTCACCATTCTGTGGTGTTCTCTGGCGATGCTCCTGAACTGCCTTATTATATGGCACAATTAATTCCCTATACAGAAAGTAATATTGCTATGAAAGCCCTTCGTATGGTGCAAGACTATACGGGCTGTAAACAAGGGGCTGCTATTCATTTGTTAAAACGAGTTCCCCCTTGTGCTGGTATGGGCGGTGGTAGTGGTGACGGTGCCGCTATGCTACTAGGCCTTAACAAGTTTTGGGACCTGCGCTTAACCGATGAAGAACTATTGACCATGGCTTCTAAACTCGGATCTGATGTACCATTCTTACTAAAAGGCGGCACTGCCCGTGGCACCGGTCGAGGAGAACTATTAGAAACTTTACCAACTAGTAGTGCTCAATGGCTACTGATCGTAAAACCAGAAGTGAGTATTTCCACGGCAGAAGCCTACGGAAGATTTGCAGGGACTTCTCGTGTCACTTCAGACACGATGGATACCGTTACTGCACATATGAATGCCAAAGACTTTTGTCAAGCTTTTATTAGTAGTGACAACACCTTTGAAGAATTAATATTCCCTGTCCATCCAGAACTTACAGCATGTAAGCAATTTTTCTTAGACCGTGGATTTCCCACCATCATGACAGGTAGCGGTCCTACTATGGTGGTTCTATTGGAAAAAGCACTGGATGCAATTCGATTACAAGAAGAAATCAAAAAAGCTGGTTATAACTGGCTTTCACTAATTACGAAAACACATGATGAGGAGGCCCTACGATGAATGCACCACGTTTACAACCCATCCGTTTAGACGCTTACAAACCGCTTCGTGAAATTGTTAGCGATGCTTTGCGTCAAGCCATTCGCGATGGTATTTTACCACCAGGAGAACGTCTCATGGAGATTCCTCTTGCGGAAGAACTCGGTGTGAGCCGCACCCCTATCCGTGAAGCCATCCGCATTTTAGAGCAAGAAGGACTCATTGTTATGATTCCTCGCCGTGGTACCTATGTGGCAGATATGAGTTTGAAAGATGTAACAGAAGTGTTTGAACTTCGTTCTATCTTAGAAGAATTAGCCGCAGAACTAGCTGCAGAACGTATTACGAATGAAGAAATCGAGGCCTTAGAGCAACATCTTGTAGAAATCGGCAATTACATGAACGAAAATAACTTAGACAAAGTCGTACAAGCCGATATTCTATTCCATGAAATCCTTTATAAAGCTTCTCGTAATGATCGTCTTGTTGAAATGATAAACAATCTACGGGAACAAACATTGCGGTTCCGTACATTGTCTATGAGCCAAACAGGTCGTCTTGCCAAAACTTGGGATGAACATCGTCAACTTGTGGAAGCTATCTCCGATCGCGATGTGGAACGAGCTCGCCAGATTGCTCGTATCCATATGGAAGAATCGGAGAAAACATTGTTAGAAGGTATGCAATTAAAAAGTCATGAAGGCTAATATATCTTCCACATATCATACTTCAAATTAAAAGGGTCCTCTCGGACCCTTTTTTAGTTATCAGAGTATAAATAGAGAGGAAAGTTGATGCATTTTGCTCAACTTTCCTCTTTTTTACACAACGATTCAGTTTATGGATAGAGTTCCCCCTAGATATATCGGTTACCTAAGATCTACCCTCTATTTTCCACTCATATATTTTGCTTTAAATGCTGCTAATTGTGCTTCTTCTAATGCCATGCCTTCCTCTTGGAAGTGAGCGATACTTTGCTCCATTTCTTCGTAAGCTGTTGGCACGATTTTCGTAAAGCGATCTTTGTACAATACCCAGTTTTCTAACATATGTCGACCTTGTTTAGAGTTTGTATGCAATACATGTTGTCGTATTAGCTCATGAATCCGTGCTAAATCACTTTCACTAGTTTTACGAAGTTCCACAAGTCCTGTATTACAGTAGCGTCCATCTAAATCAAGGACGTACGCATAACCACCGGACATGCCAGCCCCAAAGTTACGGCCCACACGGCCAAGGACAAGGACCTCACCACCAGTCATGTATTCGCAACCGTGGTCACCTACACCTTCTACAACGGCGGTAATACCGCTGTTACGAACGCAGAACCGTTCCCCAGCCACACCGTTGATATAGGCAGTACCAGAAGTAGCCCCATAGAATGCCACGTTACCGATTAAGATGTTTTCATGCGCCTCATAGGTAGCAGCTTTTGGTGGGTACGCAATGATAGTACCACCAGACAAGCCTTTGCCAAGATAGTCGTTGGCATCACCTTCAAGTTCCAATGTCATACCATTCGGAATGAAAGCGCCGAAGCTTTGACCTGCAGAACCAACGAAATTCAATTTGATAGTATTCTCTGGCAAGCCCGTTTCACCGTAACGACGAACCACCTCGCCACCAACTAAGGTACCTACTACACGATTCACATTGCTGATAGCCAATTTGGCACGAATTGGTTTTTGATCATCCAAGGCAGGACGGCACATACGAAGTAATTTTTTCATATCCAAGGTGCGTTCCAATTCATGGTCTTGGTCGATGCTGTGTAAATGTCCCACAGACGCATCTGTATATGGTTTGAACAAGATTCGTTTCAAGTCCACACGAGACAATTTGAAATTATCGTCCTGTGAGCGTTGGCGTACTAAGTCAATACGACCTACTAACTCACGAACACTGCGGATACCTAAACGAGCCATGATTTCACGCAATTCTTGGGCGATAAACTTCATTAAGTTTTCCACATATTCTGGTTTACCTGTAAACTTAGCACGCAATTTCTCATCTTGTGTGGCCACACCATACGGACATGTATTCATATGGCAAACCCGTGCCATACGACAGCCCACTGCCACTAATGGCAAGGTACCAAATCCGAATAATTCTGCTCCCAACAAGGCTGCGATCGCCACATCATAACCAGTCATCAGTTTACTGTCCACTTCCAGCTGTACACGGTCACGCAAACGGTTCAACATCAAGGTTTGATGCGTTTCTGAAAGGCCCAATTCCCATGGCACACCTGCATGTTTTACAGATGTACGACCTGCTGCGCCAGTACCACCATCGTAGCCGGAGATGAGGATGCTGTCTGCTTTCGCTTTGGCTACCCCTGCGGCAATGGTACCTACCCCAGCTTCTGAGGTCAATTTTACGGAAATCGCTGCACTTGGATTGACGCATTTCAAGTCGTAAATCAACTCTGCCAAGTCTTCGATGGAGTAAATATCGTGATGTGGTGGCGGAGATACCAGTTCTACACCTGGTGTGGAGTGACGAGCTTTGGCAATCTCTGGATATACCTTTTTACCCGGTAATTGACCGCCCTCACCTGGTTTCGCTCCTTGGGCACATTTGATTTGTAATTCTTTCGCATGTACCAAGTAATTCGTTGTTACCCCAAAGCGACCTGATGCAATTTGTTTTACTTCACTATTGCGATTATCTCTATTGGCATCGAGAACAAAGCGACTTGTATCTTCGCCGCCTTCCCCAGAGTTCGATGTAGATCCTAAACGGTTCATAGCGATGGCAATAGTTTCGTGGGCCTCTTTACTGATAGCACCGTAACTCATAGCGCCAGCTTTAAAGCGTTTCACAATGTCTTCCACTGGTTCTACTTCTTCCACAGGAATACCGCCACCTACAGGGAAGTTCAATTCCATCAAGCTCCGTAAGGTCACATGGTAATCATTTCGAATCATTTTGGAATATTCTTTGTATCTATTGTAATCCCCTTCGATTAAGGATGTTTGTAATAACTTAATCGTATCTGGATTGAATAAATGCTCTTCCCCATCTTTCATAGGTCCGTACCAACCACCTGGTTCAAGGACTTTCACATCTTCTTTGAAAGCCCGTTGGAATCGTTCCAATGTTTCATGAGCTACGCCACCTAAGCCGATACCACCAATGCGTGTCGGTGTGTTCGGGAAGTAGGTACTAATAAAGTTCGTATTCAATCCCAATGCCTCAAAGATTTGTGCCCCATGGTAGCTACGTACAGTGGAAATACCCATTTTCGACATCACTTTCATAATGCCCGACACAGAGGCCTTGATGTAGTTTGCTTCTGCTTCCTCTGGTGTAAGGTCTCCCAATCGGTTGGTGGCTTGTAAGTCACGTACTGTTGCTAATGCCACATATGGATTGATGGCCGTTACGCCATAGCCTAAGAGTGTACAGAAATGATGCACTTCACGAGGTTCCCCAGATTCTAAGATTAAGCCCATTTCCGTGCGTAATACAGTGTTAATTAAATGATTGTGCACCGCTGCCACTGCCAATAAAGCTGGAATCGGCGCATGGTGTTCGTCCACGCCACGGTCAGACAAGATCAACACATTTTGGTCTGTGCGAGCTGCTTCCTCTGCATCCTTGCACAAACGGTCTAAGGCTTCTTTCATACCCTCAGCACCTTTGGCTGGGTCAAACAAGATGGACAAGGTCACGGATTTCATGCGACGGCAGTCCAATTGTTTAATACTTGCCAATTCTTGATTCGTCATGATAGGTGTCCGCATGGATACTGCATAGGTGCCCACTTTGTTAGGGTCCGTCAAGTTACCGCTATTTCCGAGCATCACTCGTGTGGATGTCACCATTTCTTCGCGGATAGCATCGATTGGGGGATTTGTCACCTGTGCAAAAAGCTGTTTAAAATAGGAGTATAACATTTGTGGTTTGTCCGACAAGATTGCTAGCGGCGCATCAGCCCCCATAGATCCTACAGGATCTTTCCCATCTTTTGCCATAGGGATAATCATGCGTACCAAATCTTCTTGGGTATAGCCGAATACTTGTTGTTGCATGAACAAGTCCCCTACCTCAGGGATACTCTCTTCCGTAGCTTGTTGAATCTCCGACAAGTGGATCACATGTTCTTTCACCCACTCATTGTAAGGAAGTTCTGTAGCCACACGGTGTTTGATTTCTTCATCAGAAATGATGCGACCTTCTTCTGTGTCGATTAATAGCATTTTACCTGGTTCTAAACGGCCTTTGGCACGAATCATATCATCTGCTTCATTTACAACGCCCACTTCGGATGCCATAATCACACGGTCATCTGCTGTCACATAGTAACGAGCTGGACGCAAGCCATTTCTGTCTAAGACACCACCGATCACAGTCCCATCAGTAAAGCCCATTGCCGCTGGACCATCCCATGGTTCCATCATGAAACTATTAAATTCATAGAAGTCGTGTTTTTCTTGGCTCATCAAGGTATTGCGTTCCCATGGTTCTGGAATCATCATCATAATCGCATGAGGTAAGCTACGGCCTGTCATATGCAAGAACTCAAGAGTATTGTCGAACATGGCAGAGTCAGATCCTGTATCATCAACAACAGGGAACACTTTTTTAATATCCGGGAACAATGGCGACTCTGCTTTTCCTTCACGAGCATTGATCCAGTTCACATTACCACGAATGGTGTTGATTTCCCCATTATGTACTAAATAACGGTTAGGATGGGCCCGTGCCCAACTTGGAAATGTATTCGTACTGAAACGAGAATGAACCATCGCCAAGGCAGAGGTGAAATCTAAATCGTTCAAATCTAGGTAAAAGTTTCGTAATTGCACTGGTGTCAACATACCTTTGTAGACGATCGTTTTAGAAGACAAAGAGGCAATGTAGAAATCGCTACTCATTTCTTTGCTCAATGGGACGATGCGTTTTTCTGCAATTTTACGAATCATATATAATTTGCGTTCAAACTCCGCTTGGTTTGTCACATCTTGACCTTTACCGATAAGAATTTGGATCATCCAAGGACGAATTAATGCCGCCTCATGACCAACTGCTGTAGAGTCTACCGGAACTTCCCGCCAGCCCAATACAATTTGACCTTCTTCACGAACTACTTCTTCTAAGATTTGCTTTTGCTCATTCCGTAATGTTTCATACTTATGAGCAAAGACCATACCCACCCCGTAGTCACCAGCAGGTGGTAAATGGATACCTAACACTTCGCACTCACGGCGGAAAAAATCATGTGGAATTTGCACTAAGATGCCCGCTCCATCGCCAGTATCCTTATCGGCGCCAGCACCACCACGGTGCTCCAATCGCTCAAGAATACGCAAGCCGTCGTCGATAATATCATGGGATTTTTTACCTTTAATATTCACCACAAATCCCATGCCGCACGCATCTTTTTCAAATTGGGAACTATACAAACCATTTGCTTCCAAATGTCGCTGCTCCTCATGTTGTTTTGCAATGGTACTCATTTCCATCATAACCCTCTCCTCCTTTAGGCTCTCTATCACTATACTAGCGTACTTAACACTAGGCATACATATACTGAAAGTTCTAATTCACCTATGCTTTTTGACTATACGTATAGCTGTCTAACTATAAACCGGATGAGTATGTACCTTTTTGATCTTTCTTCTGTAAGAATTAGATTCTTATCTTAATACATAACTTCAGTGTATATCAGTTATATATAATAGTTATTATTCTATAGAATATAGAACTGTATATTATACTAGCAAAAATTATTGTATATTTCAATACACATTACTTATGTATACATGTATTCTTAAATTTGGACCATCTCATACTACTTTCATATCTCCCTATATAGGAATATACAAAAACGCATAGCTACCCCAAGGTAACCATGCGTTTACGTCATTGTAAAAGTATTCTATTATACGATGCGAACAATCCAGCCTTCTGGTGCTTCGATTTCACCATGTTGAATGCCAAGTAATGTTTCGCGCAATTTTGTTAATGTTGGTCCCATTTCATCCATGCCGCTTGGGAAGAAGATATCTTCTTCTTTTGTATGCACCATGCCAACAGGAGAAATAACAGCCGCTGTACCGCAAAGACCACATTCAGCAAAGTCTTTCAATTCTTCTTTATACACTTCACGATGTTCTACGGTCATGCCCAAATAATGTTCAGCTACATACATCAAGGAACGACGTGTAATCGATGGAAGAATACTATCGGATTTAGGCGTTACTAATTTGCCATCTTTCGTGATGAAAATAAAGTTCGCTCCACCAGTTTCTTCTACTTTTGTACGAGTTTGTGGATCCAAATACATATTCTCTGCATACCCTGCTTCATGGGCTGCTTCTAGAGCATGCAAGCTCATAGCATAGTTCAAACCCGCTTTAATATGACCTGTACCATGTGGTGCTGCACGGTCAAAATCGGAAATTTGGATTTTTAATGGCTTCACACCGCCTTTGAAATAATCCCCTACTGGAGTACCAAAAATACGGAATTGGAACTCATCTGCCGGTTTAACACCGATAACACTGTTCGTACCCATCAAGAATGGACGAAGATACAAACTACCACCCGTGCTGTATGGAGGAACAAAGTCTTGGTTCGCTTTTACTACTTCTTTCACAGCCTCGATAAAACGATCCGTTGGAAATGGTTGCATCACAAGATATTTTGCAGAATCATGCAAACGCTGTGCATTTAAATCTGGACGGAAACACACAATATGACCATCCTTCGTGTAATACGCTTTCAAACCTTCAAAAATTGTTTGCGCATATTGGAATACACCAGCACATTCATTGAGGACAATATTCGCCTCATCCGTCAAACCGCCTTCATCCCATTGACCATCCTTGAAATTAGACACATAACGGAATGGCGTTTCTTTATAACTAAAATCTAAATTATTCATATCAATCTTTGCCATACTGTCCTCCTACTATTTCATACCTGTGAAAGCCGTGAAAGTATACGTATATCTATCCTTCTAGCCCTTCACATTATATGAATACTCACTGATTTGTATTTTAGATAAAAACTATTATACACCCAACACGGAAAATGTACAAGAGTATATATAGAATAGAAAAGACTCTTACGGGATGATCCCCATAAGAGTCTTTTCGTCTTGCAGTATGTTGTCATCCTTAGATGACTATATAATAACTTCGTTCAGCAGCAAACCAACTTACACATTCGCTGACTCACCGGAGTTGAAGTTACTAACTAAATTATTCCGGCTTTTTAAATTTTGGAGATGTTGGACATGTTTCAGGAGTTACGTCTTTACGAGCCCCTAAGTCACCGCTGCGATCTACATAGGTAGTATGTAACAATTCATGCGCAATGTGTCCTAATGGTTTTTCCAAGAAATTAGCGTATGCATCTTTAATTTCAGGGTTTTCATAGGAAGAACGAAGCTTCATGTTGGAGTCCCAATTATAAAGACCTTCAATACGTTCACCTTTTACTTTATTAGCCACTGGTAATTTAGCACGTGGTTGTCCACCACCGCCGATACAGCCGCCTGGGCATGCCATCATTTCGATGAAATCATATGTTTTACCAGATGCTTTCAATTCGTTCAAGAATTCACGGATGTTTTTACCACCATGACACACAGCCACGTTGATGATATGTCCACCGATTTCTACGCTTGCTTCTTTCACACCGTCCATACCACGCACATCTGTTAAGTTAAGAAGTGGAGCTGGAGATGGTTCATCACCAGTGATGAATTTGTAGGATGCACGCATCGCTGCTTCCATAACACCACCAGTATTACCGAAGATAACACCGCCACCAGTAGCAGCACCGATGAATTTATCGTATGCAGAGTCTTCTACTGCGGCAAAATCTAATTCTGCTTCACGAATCCATTGTGCAAATTCACGTGTAGTGATACAGATATCTGTATCTGGACCTAAATCTTCACCAGTGTAACGAGACGCATTGTTTTGCTCAGGACGACGAATTTCCGCTTTTTTAGCAGTACAAGGAGCGACAGACACGGATACAATTTTCTTAGGATCAATGTTCATATTTTTTGCAAAATATGTTTTTACCATAGCAGATTCCATAGCAATACAACTACGAGCGGAAGAAATATGGGATACGTATTCTGGGAAGAATGTTTCACAGAATTTTACCCATGCTGGACAACAGCTAGTGAATTGTGGCAATGGACCTGTGCCATGTAATTTACGTTCTAATAGTTCATTTGCTTCTTCCATGATGGTTAAGTCCGCACCAAAGTTAGTATCTACTACATAGTCAGCACCTAACGCACGAAGAGCACCTACCATTTTGCCTTCTTGGTATGTACCAGGCTCAAATCCAAATTCTTCACCGATAGATACACGAACAGCTGGCGCTGTTTGGATAACCACAATTTTCTCTGGATCTGCAATGGCTTCTTTTACTTTATCTAATTCTGTACGTTCGTACATTGCACCAAATGGGCAAATTACCGCACATTGACCACATTGGATACAAATAGGATTATCTCCTGTTGCTTCCAAATCATAGTAATCAAGTACGCTCATAGTGTCAGCACATGCTTTACGACAAAGAGTACAGTTCTTACATTTTTCTAAATCATGAATAATCGCCACATTATCCTCAGCAATAGGGGCACGGCGATCAAGATGTTGGAATCGACTTTCGAAACTCATTATTATGCACCTCACATAGTGTAAACAATACTAGTTATGTATTCATAAACTTTTCACCATATTATAACAAATATTCAGGCTTGTGAAAAGAAAGGCATATGCCATTTATCTTTCTATTCTTTTAAGTTCTAATAAAATTTTACACATCCATATAGAATATACATTTATATTGTTTTTATGTTACTTTTGTCACACATGTAGATTTTTATCAAATATTTTTCATTATGTATCTTTCAAAATTCATATACCCTAAAATCTACTAGGATTTAGCCCTCAGTAGCACAAAACAGGAGAGTTCCCCCTCCTGTTTCTATTTTATTTCAGCTCAAATAATGGGGTATTCTTTGCTTGATCCCCCAAAGCTGTTTGTGTAAATGTATTAATAAATTGTTGCACCGCCAATGTAGGAGTTAAACGCCCCTCAATAACCGCATCTTCAATGCCTCCACGGCAAGATACAATTTCTGGTGCACGATAGAACAAGTTTTGTAAATGTTCTTCTACCATAGAATATACCCACGATAAAGTTTGGTCACGGCGACGTGCTTGTAGCACTCCATTACCTTTACATTGTTCCATGAATTTTTCAATGACACCTTGCCATAACTCCATGATACCATCCCCAGTGTAAGCAGAGCATGTGTAGGCATGGGTTGTCCATTGTTCCGTGGCATCACGAATAAACCATAGAATACGTTCGTATTCTTGGCGTGTCACTTTTGCCCGTTGTAAATTGTCACCATCAGCTTTATTAACCACTATAGCATCGGCTAATTCCATAACACCTTTTTTCATGCCTTGCAATTCATCACCAGCGCCAGTAAGCACTACGAGCAAGAAAAAGTCTACCATGGAACGTACTGTCGTTTCACTTTGTCCGACCCCTACGGTTTCTACTAGGATTGTATCGTACCCTGCCGCTTCACATAACAGCAAGGTTTCTCTACTTTTACGAGTCAACCCGCCCAAAGTGCCACCTGATGGGGATGGGCGAATGAATGCATTCGGCTCCCGTGAAAGTTGTTCCATCCGCGTTTTATCCCCTAGGATAGAACCACCTGTCACTGTACTCGATGGATCCACCGCAAGAACGGCTACTTTATGTCCGTTTTGACACAGTTTTGTACCTAACGCTTCAATCAAGGTAGATTTACCAGCCCCAGGCACCCCTGTAATGCCTACACGGGTGGATTTACCTGTGTACGGTAACAAACGTTGGATGACTTGTTGTGCCATTTCAAAATGAGCTGCTGCATTACTTTCAATGAGGGTTATAGCCCGTGAAAGTATCATACGATTCCCTGCTAACACCCCTTCTACATAGTCATCGACGGTCAATTTTTTCCGCTTCACTACTTTAGGCGCTACCGGCTTTTGTGGTGCATGGGTATGTGCGTCCATTCCATCATGACCACCATCCACTCCACGCATGACACGGCATGCAAATTTATCATCTTTCTCCTCAGGAACCCAAGAAGGCTTATAGGTATCATCACTCATAAGACACCCTCCTTTCACCGATTCGAATATGACAAACACGCAATCAGTAGCCAGCTACAAAGTAGCACGAGGCACTGACTACGTGTCATGTCTTACCTATTTACGAGTTTAGAATCGTCTATTCAGATTATTCTTCCTCTTCTAAGCGTTCATCTAATAATTCGAGAACTTTTTTAGCACATACTGGAATGATTGTACCAGGTCCAAAGATCGCTGCTGCACCATGCTCATAGAGATAATCATAATCTTGAGCTGGGATAACGCCACCGATAACAACCATAATATCTTCACGGCCTAATTTTTTAAGTTCTTCACATAATTGAGGCATCAATGTTTTATGACCTGCTGCTAAGGAACTCATACCTACGATATGTACGTCATTATCTACTGCATCTTTTGCTGCTTCTTCTGGTGTTTGGAATAAAGGTCCGATATCTACGTCATAGCCCATATCTGCGAAGGCTGTAGAAATTACCTTAGCTCCGCGGTCGTGACCATCTTGACCCATTTTCGCTACGAAAATACGTGGACGGCGACCGTGTTTTTCTTCAAATTTTTCAGTCATGCTGCGTACTTCTGTGATTACATCGTCATCGCTGAATTCGCTGCTGTATACGCCAGAAATGGATCGAATGATCGCTTTATGACGACCACATACTTTTTCAACTGCATCAGAGATTTCACCTTTAGAGGCACGAGCACGAGCTGCTTCTACGGCTAATTCAAGCAAGTTTCCTTCTCCTGTTTCCATCGCTTTTGTAATCGCATCCAAACAGCTGCGTACTTTGTCATTATCACGATTAGCACGCAATGTTTTCAATCGTTCGATCTGTGCCAAACGTACAGCTGTATTGTCTACTTCCAAGATATCTAATGGATCTTCTTTATCAAGGCGTAAGTAGTTAACACCGACGATTTTTTCACTACCAGAGTCGATGTGCGCTTGTCGACGAGCTGCCGCTTCTTCAATACGCATTTTTGGAAGACCTGTATCAATCGCTTTAGACATACCACCCAAGGCTTCAACTTCTTGGATATGAGCCCATGCTTTACGGATCAATTGGTTAGTCAAGAATTCT
This sequence comes from Veillonella sp. 3627, assembly GCF_003992195.1. NCBI lineage: Bacteria > Bacillati > Bacillota > Negativicutes > Veillonellales > Veillonellaceae > Veillonella > Veillonella sp. 3627. Next base: position 18,245 of record NZ_RQVG01000007.1, read on the forward strand.
ACATAGTAAGAACCGCCCCATGGGTCGATAACTTTACATACGTTAGTTTCATCTTGGATATACAATTGCGTATTACGAGCAATACGCGCCGAGAAGTCTGTAGGCAATGCAATCGCTTCGTCAAGAGCGTTTGTATGCAAGGATTGGGTATGACCCAAGGCTGCTGCCATCGCTTCGATACAAGTACGAGTGATGTTATTGAATGGATCTTGTTCTGTTAAAGACCAACCAGATGTTTGGGAGTGAGTACGCAATGCCATAGATTTAACATTTTTCGGACCAAAGGATTTAACAATTTTAGCCCATAACATACGGCCTGCACGCATTTTAGCGATTTCCATGAAGTAGTTTTTACCCATTGCCCAGAAGAAGGATAAGCGCGGTGCGAATTGGTCAACTGTAAGACCCGCTGCCACACCTGTACGCAAGTATTCCAAACCATCGGCCAAGGTGTAACCTAATTCGATATCTGCTGTAGCACCTGCTTCTTGCATGTGGTAACCAGAAATGGAAATACTATTGAATTTAGGCATGTATTTAGATGTATAGGCAAAGATATCACCAATAATACGCATGGAAGCTGCTGGTGGATAAATATAAGTATTACGCACCATGAATTCTTTCAAAATATCATTTTGGATCGTACCTGCCATAACGGATTTATCTACGCCTTGTTCTTCACCGGCTAAGATATAGAAGGCCATAACTGGTAATACGGCTCCATTCATTGTCATAGATACAGACATTTGATCTAATGGAATACCAGAAAACAAGATTTCCATATCTAGAATGGAGTCTACCGCAACGCCGGCTTTACCAACGTCACCGACTACACGAGGGTGGTCAGAGTCGTAACCACGGTGAGTCGCTAAGTCGAAGGCGATAGACAAACCTTTTTGACCTGCCGCTAAGTTACGACGGTAAAAGGCATTGGATTCTTCCGCTGTGGAGAAACCTGCATACTGACGTACTGTCCAAGGACGTTGTACATACATTGTGCCATATGGTCCACGAAGATACGGAGGAATACCCGCTACATATTGTAAATGGTTACATTGATCATAAATGGAGGCATCATACACAGGACCCACATCGATTTGTTCCATAGTACGAATGAAGTTGTCATCATAGGACTTGCCAGTTTCAGCTTGTAATTGCTCTTTCCATGCATCGAAATCGGATGCTTTTGGGCTAGCAGCTGTAAAAGGAATATTTCTAAAATCCGGAATCATCTACATCATTCCTTTCTCGCGTTGCATTGCTAATAATGTTTGATAGCAATTGGAGCGTACACTAATATAATCATCCATGCCTGCTGCATCGCAAAGTTCTTTCAACTCTGGAGATGGAGCCCCTGCCAAGAATACTTTCATAGCTGGGCGAGCGGCTTTGATTGCTTTTGTCACTGCTGGTGCCAATTCTGGGTATGTATCGTCAGTGGAACATACGATTGTCACATCTGCATTCGATGCTAAAGCAGCTGCTACTGCTTCGTCCACAGTTGGGAATCCATCATTGGTAAGCACATCAAATTCAGCTACTTGCATGAAAGAAGTAACGAAATCGGCTCTCGCTTTATGTTGAGGAATTGGACCCATGTTAGCCAAGAAGATTTTAACATTATCCCCATTATGTGTTTCTTTGAAGTTTTCAGTGCGCATACGCAATTCTTCGTATTGTTCTGTCCAACGATGAGATAGAATTGCTTTCACAGTGATACCTTCACTACCATCTGCTAAGGCTTCAAAAACTTGTCCAAAGCTAGCGCCCGCTACTAATGCAGTATACGCAGCACTTACCAAAGAACCAATTTCACTGAAGTCGGATTCTTGTAATTTTTTTAGAGCTAATTCAGCTGCATCAGTTGTACCCACATTAGCTAATGCTGCTACACGAGCTTGGCGTAAGCCCTCAAAATCTACCACTGGCACTTCTAGTAATTCTTCCGTCATATTTGGATACATGTTACTACCAACGGCACGATCTTTACGGGTTGCCAAGTTTTTAAAGCGGCTTTGTAAAATAGCATCCACGGCTTCTTGCGTTTCACCAGATACTAATGTTTCTAAGATGCCACCTTTACCTTCTAATTCTTGGAACAATGCCCAAGATTTTTCAGTCAACTCTTGTGTCAATGGTTCTAAGTACCAGCTACCACCGGCAGGGTCAACTGGTTGAATGAAGTTGAACTCTTGTTGCTCCATGATTTGAATATTACGGGCAATACGGCGAGAGAATTCATCACTTGGACGAATGCAGCCATCAAGAGGTCGTACAAACATACCATCCATACCACCTACTACTGCGGAGAAGGATTGAGAACCAGCACGTAATAAGTTTACATATGGATCAAATACAGTTTGTGCAAAGTGAGATGTACTTACGAACAAGTTAATTTTCTTCGCTTCTTCATCACCGCCACAATGTTCAATAATTTGAGCCCATACCATTTTTATAGCACGTAGTTTAGCTATTTCCATGAAGAAATTAGCTCCTACACTGACATGGAAACGAATTTGTTTTGCAAATGTATTCACATCGATACCACGGCGTTCCATCTCACGTAAATATGTCACAGCCGTAGACATAGCAAAACCCAATTCTTGTACATCATTGCCACCGCCATTATGGTATACATCTGTATCTACCAAAACTGTGCGCAATTGTGGTGCATGTGCAGATGCCCAAGCAATGGTATGTGCCATATCATCGAAATATTCGTCCATAGGGCGTGATAAATGACCATCTTGTGCCAAAGTACCAATTGGATCTGCCCCAATCATACCGGACAAGGATTTTACATCCACCCCTTGAGATTCGCAAAGCGCATGTAATGCAGCCGCCCAGCATACGCTACTAGCACCTGTACGAATATCTAATTCTTTTGTAGTTAAGTCCATGCCTTTTAATAAAGCTTCCACTTCTTCTACAGTAGACAAAGACACCCCTGCGTCAGCCACATCTTTAGCTTCAGCTTTCGTAGCATCTTGTCCTTTCCGTGTAGCACTGTCCAGTGTGAAACTGATAGCTGTGCTACCTTTATCTAATTCAAATTGTAACATGTCATGCATGTCAGCAATTGTTTTTCCGTCACAACGTTGTGCAATTGTCCAAGGTGTATGGATATATCCACTAGCTTTCGCACCCCGTAAATTGCTATCACGACCAGGATATGTCAAGTTTTGAGTCAATCCCTCTTGGTCGCTCAACCAATACATTGGTTGTAAAGTAATTCCTTCGTATGTTTTTGTATACATACTTTTTTGGAAATCTTTCCCTTTCAAGATACCTTCTACCGTCGTTTTCCACTCCTCGTAGGTAGGGATAGAAAACTCATCAAACGATACATCTGGTAGCTCAAACTGTTCTTCGTGAACTTGTGGTTCATGATGCTTGTCTTGTCCCATAGTCTAGCTTCCTTTCTCTGACCACATAGGCATACGTTCCCTTACTCAAACCACTTTTCTAGTGAGATTTGCCTCATTATAGAGATTCTAATAGCTTATGTAATCGTTGCAGCTCTCATAAAATAAAATAAACAATTAGAAACTGGGTATACCCTACCCATCCCTATAACTCATCACCCTACCTAGTCTCTTACTGAAAGATATAACTATCATTCATAAAAGAAAAACCGTTTTCGATTGAAAACGGTAGGTTATGATTTAGCGTATGCACTTAGCGCAAAACCATCTCTACCCGTCTCTCGCGGATCTAACGACATGCTTCTTACGGCAGTTCTTCTGACTCAGGATCTTCGCTACGCTTCGCCTTCCCAGTTTCCCAGTGACACTACATGAAGTTTCGCTCCCCTTTACAGCGGCGGGACCGTGTTGGCTTTTCACCAAGCTTCCCTATTAAGCCTCGCGGCACCAGTAAGGCGAATATAAAGTTATACCTTGATTATAAACTGTTTTCTGAAAGAATAGAACGTCATTTACAGACTATAACAACATTTCACATTTACATAATTTTTAGTTATTATAAGATACCTATAATGCATTTTACAGTCTTACTAACGCAATGATTAGCATCTATCTCATAATAGACCATCTTTTCATTACTAATAGTTATTTAATGCATAATCTATATTTATTCTCAATAGACTCGTTACATTCTAACATATGCACATCTCTCTATATCCCTACGTCTCTCTACACACTGTCTACTAACTCGCCTCTCCTTCGTCATCTTACAGTCCTTCACTCTTCTAGTATCTACCATCATTCACTCCTTTTTCAAAAGAACTACCCATTCTATGCAATAGCACCTACTAGATATGCAAAAACAGAGGTACGCCTACAGTAGCATACCTCTGTTCTATCGCTTATATTCTATTACAAAAGCTTATTTCTTTTTCCATTCCATGACTTCAAAACCATAGTTACGAATATGTTCTTTCAATAGTTTTAAATATTTTTTCGCAATGGGACTTGGCTCTAGCATATGTGGCATTAAGTACCCCATAGTCATCGTATCTTCTACATCTAGAGGAATGGCGATGATCTTATCATCATTTAATTCACGGCTCAAAATACCAGAACTAATAGTATATCCATTCAAACCAACCATTAAATTGAAAATAGTAGCACGGTCAGATACTTTAATAGTCATTTTTCTGTCCAAAGTACTTAAAATTTCCTCTGAAAAATAGAAGGAATTATCTTCTCCCTGATCATAGCATAAGTAAGGGAAATCCTCTAGTTCTTCCAAGGTAATTTTATCTTGGTTTGCCAAGGGATGTTCTCGGCACAGAAATACATGCGGTTCCGCTTCAAATAATGGGTAGAATGTCAATTTATACTCTTTAAATAACTTTTCCATCACTTGACGATTAAAACTATTCAAATACAAAATACCCAATTCGCTTTTAAAAGTAGCTAAATCTTCAAAAATATTTTGTGTTTCTGTTTCCCGCAAACCAAATTGATATTCATCAGTATCTACACTTTTTATAAGCTCTACGAAAGCATGCACCACAAAGGCATAATGCTGAGCCGAAATAAAGAAATGTTCTTTTCGTTTGGTATTCGATTTATATCGCTCTTCTAATAATTGAATTTGATCTAGTACTTGTCGAGCATAAATCATAAATTCGCGTCCATCATGGGTTAAGGTTACCCCTGACTTAGTACGCAACAATAGTTGAACACCCATTTCGTGTTCTAGTTCTTTTACCGCATTGGATAAGCTAGGTTGGGATAAATATAATTCCTTAGCCGCTTCATTAATAGATCCTTTTTCTGCAATTTTTTCTAAATATTGTAATTGTTGTATTCTCATCTGTTTTGGCCTTTTCTATATCTATCATGAAGTACACCCTTTTGTCATTACTTTCATAGGAATGAAAAACCTAACGAGTAAGCTACAAATACTTACACGTTAGGTACTTCATGTTGTTAACGATTCCATTATTCACCCTCAGGGGGTAATAGTCTTGTACAACTATAATACATAAAAGACCACTCATCGTCAACATTTAATTTCTATCAAATCCTTAGGAATTATAATCAATCCCTATCTTATGCATCTTTCACTCATTAATGGAAAATTAAAATACAAATCGTAGAGGTAATGAATGTAATCAATACTGGCACTGCAGTTCGTTTTACTAAATCAAAACTAGAAATATTTGCCACACCAGCTACTGCAATCATAACCGCACTAATTGGGCTCAACAAACGTCCAACAGAGGCCGCATTTTGCATACCTAGTAGCATGGTAATCGCATTACCACCTAATTCTTTAGCAAAATTTGGCACTAATGGTGAGAATGCAAACATAGATGCTACACCAGAGCCCATAACAATGCTCAATACTAAGATAATCACAGATACGATAACACCCACCATATCTGCTTGGATAGAGAAGGTTTTAATGAATGCTACAAACTCATTCACAATCCCTAAGGATGTCAAACCGAATGCAAAGGTTTCCCCTGCTACAATCAACGTTACCGTATTGGTAAATTGGTCCCCCATACCTTTAAAGAAAGTTTGAATAGACGCAGCTACTTTTCGGAAATCACGCAAGCGAATCAATTCAAATATCATGGCGATGAATAAGCTTAGGAACATAGCCAAGTTAACATTCATCTTAATGCCTGCAATACCATATTTACTAAATCCTAACATAAATACAAGTGGCAAGAATGGCAATATTAAATACGCAAGAGGTCCTACTGCTACTTCTTCTTGTAGTTCTGTATGTACAACTTCGGAAGGAACATGACCGGATTTTTTATCCATGTATTGTTGCCATATGTAATGCGCAATAGCTGTCACAATACCACAAATAATGTATACTTTCAATTGATAGCCTACGAAGTATTCTTCTACTCCTAAGCCCACTGTTTTAGACACTAATAAGCTTGTAGCAGAGGCTGGTCCAATGTCCAACAAATGGCCAGTAGCTACCGCTGCCGCTGCCCCTACTGGGCTTACGCCTAAACGCACCAAAATAGGGAAGATGGTCACCATCATCAACATAGCTAGACCAGATGCGCTTGGGATTACCAAGGACATGAACATATTTAATAAGAATGTTAAAGATAATACTACATAAGGAGCTTTCATCGCTTGCAAAGGTTTTATCGCAGTTGTAACCAAGCGAGAGCTAGCACCAATGTGATCCATGTATTTAGCAAAGCCAGTACATGTCATAATCATGAGACCCAACCCTGCTGCATCCTTTGCAGTAGTATTATTAATCCACTCAAAAGCATCAAAGAACATCACACCTGTTCCTTTTTTCGCATCTACAAACTCCGTTGTATAGCCAAGGAAATACGCCCCTAGCATCATGATTAAACCGCCTAACAGCAATACTGTTTGTGCTTTAAACTTTTTAATCACCAATGTACCTGCGCCTAAAATTACGATAGCGCACAACAATAAATTCATAACTACTTCTCCTTTACCTATGAAGATAGGCTAATTAATAATTTGCTTTCGACCGTTGAAAGTCTTCTTGAATCTGAGCCAATAAGCCCGGTGTGGTGAGAATTTCCTCTACTGTAAGAGCAATCCCCTTGGCTCCGTACATAATAGCATCCTCTGCTAATTGAGTTTTCCCATTATCTAACCATTCTTGAGAATGACTAGTCACACCTCTACCTACAAATTTAACCCGTAAACAAGCTCCTGGTACGCGGAACGTAACACTGGAAAAGTCAGTAGAACCAGTTACCTTTCTCGGTTCTGAAATATCTGGAGCACCTACGATTTCCGCATTCTTTAAGAGTAAATCATTTAAGCTTTGCACATTGACCTTGTTATCATAGGCTTTTACTTCATCCCATTCCATAGTAGCTCCCACTTGCAAGGCTGCCCCTTGAGCCACTTGTTTCACGCGCTCCACCACTTCATCTAAACGAATGCGACTAGAGGAACGAATATACCACTGTGTACACGCATAATCTGGCACGATATTCGCTGCCTTACCACCATCTGTAATAATCCCATGCATACGTACTTCTGTAGGCACATGTTCTCGAAGATATTCCATGCCATTAAAGAATAACAACACTGCATCCAAAGCACTGATGCCTTTTTCTGGAGCAATCGCTGCATGAGCCGATTTGCCATGGAATTTAATATTTACCAAGTTAAGCGCTAAGGACTTGCCATCTACCGTGGTAGAATCACTGCCGTGCATCATGAAAGCCACGTCTAAATCGTCAAAAACGCCTTCTTTTGCCATCACCAATTTACCAGATGCCGTTTCCTCTGCTGGTGTCCCATACACCACCAATGTAGCTGGCACTTGCAAGGTACGACGTAAACCAATAGCTGCTGCACAGATGGAAGGCCCTTGCAGATTATGCCCACAAGCATGACCCAAACCTTCTAAGGCATCATATTCGCAGAGAAGCCCAATTTTCGGTCCTCCTCCTTGCACATGGTACACAGCACGAAATGCGGTTTGTAAACCACTCACTTCACGGTCTACAGTAAACCCTTCACTTTCCAGTAAATCTGTTAATTTACCATGGGCTAAAAACTCTTCATTCCCTAGTTCTGGATGGTCGAAGAAAAAATCATTTAATGTTTTCATGGATCCTCGCAAGGATTCAATTTCTTCTAGTAATTGACTCATCACTTTCTCCTTTCTTGCACAATAGACATGCACAACTCTATGACTACAGGAATTACATTCCCTCATTTTTCTCTTCTTCTGAAAGTCCTACTATAACTAACTAGCAATAGCAGTATTCCGAATACTACTATTATATAGATTTCTAATGAAAGTTCCAATACATATAGCATACGATTCTCCTGTTTTCTCTATGCTAATTTCATATGCATATCACTAGATTCTAATTTTCATTACATTTCATTCTATAGCTTTTACCTATAACAAACTATATATATTAAGAATTGGTCTATATAGAAAAAAATTGGTATCATAAGAACATGTTTTACTGATATGAAAGGAACCAGCCATGAGCGAAACTATACAACAAAAACGACCAACATTATCTTACGAAATATTCCCTCCTAACACACAAGTAGGCGATGAAAAAATCATTACGGTCTTAGACGAATTAAAAAGTTTAAAACCAGAGTTCATCTCTGTTACCTGCAGTAATAAACAACGCAATATTGAAGAAACAACCATAAAGTTATCCAACTATGTGCAAAATACATTGCATATCCCTACAAAAGCTCATTTACCAGCTATTTATTTATCTAAAGAGCAAGTGCGCTCCGTTATTGATCAATTAGATCAACTAGGTATCCATAAGCTACTGGCACTTCGTGGTGATATTTTAGAAGACCTACCACCAGTAGGAGACTTCAAATATGCTTCAGAACTCGTACATTTTATAAAAGACTATGCTCCGCATTTTCAAATTTCTGGCGCTTGCTATCCAGAAGTACATCCAGACTCACCCAATCAATTACAGGACATTAAATTTCTAAAAGAAAAAGTAGATGCCGGCTGTGAACTATTAGTCACACAATTTTTCTTAGATAACAATGTATTCTACGATTTCCAAGAAAAATGCGCCTTAGCAGGTATTGATGTACCAATCTTAGCCGGAGTAATGCCTATCATCAACCGCAACCAAGCTTTGCGTCTATTAACAAGTAATGCTACCTCTATTCCACGCAAATTTAAAGCTATTTTAGACAAATATGAGCATGATCCAATCGCCCTTCGTGATGCTGGCCTTGCTTACGCCTTAAATCAAATCGTAGACCTTGTAACAGAAGGCGTATCTGGTATTCATCTATACACAATGAACCAATCTAATACAGCCTTATATATCGAAAATGCAGCACGTTCTTTATTTAGCTCTCCCATATATGAAAACCAATAAATAAGAAACTCTATATAGCCTACAATACGTATAGTATACATACAAATTACAATAAAAATGCTCTACCTAGTACCTCTCTCAAAGAGAACCTAAGTAGAGCATTCTTTTTATTCATCTTAATCTTATCATTGTAGTTACATTTATAGTTATATTGCTCAAAGGAGAGTGTAACAACATATCTCTAGTAAAAGGGGGTGTAACAAGATAGCCTCTAAATATAATGTCTTGGCACCCGTTCTGAGAAATTACAGAATATTTCATAAGGAATGGTCCCAACCAAATAAGCCAATTCAAGCGCTGTAATACTCTCTTGTCCTTGTTGTCCTAATAGCACAACAGCATCTCCTGGAGCTACGGTAATATGACTTGGTACTTTCACCATAAATTGGTCCATACAGATACGCCCTACTATAGGACAGCGTGTACCATGGATAAGCACAGATCCTTTATTAGACAACGCCCTAGGATATCCATCGGCATAACCCACAGGTATAGTAGCGATCGTTTCCTCAGCCATCGTTGTATAGGTACTTCCATAGCCGATAGATGACCCTTTGGGTAAATGTTGTACATGTACTACCTTACTATATAAACTCAAAGCTGGTTTCAATCCCAATCGATTAGGCACATCCATGGAAGGCATAATGCCATATTGAATAATACCTGGTCGAGCATCGTTAAATAAACTATCTCTTACTGCTAACAATCCAGCACTATTGGCTAAAGAAAAGCGATAATCCTCAGTACGATTGGCACGAATTAACTCCACCACATCTCGAAATTGTTGTACTTGTTGATTGGCATGAGTTTGATCCGCAGCATCCCCATTGGCTAGGTGTGTAAAAAATCCATCTACTCGTAAATATTCATAAGACTCTACTGTTTCTAAAAATGCTAATACATCATCTGGCTTACTACCGATACGATGCATACCTGTATCTACAGCAATAGCACACTCTACAATTGTTTCATGTCGACGAGCACATTCATCCAACGCTTCTAAATCAGTAGATTCACAAATGGCAGGTCTAGAATGCCCTTCTATCACTAAATCAAAGGATTGTGGCAACGTCAGACCTAATAGATAAATAGGTACCGTTATACCCGCCTCACGCAAAGGAATCGCCTCTTCTGGAAAAGCTACGGCTAGCGACTCATACCCTTCCTCTACGGCAATACGTCCTACCATAACACTACCATGTCCATACGCATTTGCTTTCACCACCGCAGTACTCGTGCACCACTCTGGTAAACAATCCTTAATTTTTCGTAAATTACTTCGTATTTGTGCTGTATCAATTTCTACATATGTAGGTCTCACACATTCACCTTCTTATTATTAGTATATAAAACCTAGTATTAACTACTATTTATTAAACTATTATAATAGCTCCTAACTATTCTAAATGATTATTTGCATTACTAATGTACCATGCTATAAAAGTATATGCAATCCTTTTAGAATATTTCTTTTAATACCTTTCATAAAAAGGACTGACTACAAAATCTTACAAACAAGATTCTGCGTCAGTCCTTATCTATTACCTATTTAATTTTGCATTATACCTAAGTAAAGTATGTTACATTATGGCATATTGAAAGGCCATACCATTGGAATCACGATAAGACTTACGATGAAGCAAACCAGGATTAATGGAGTACCTGCTTTCACATAGTCCATAAATTTGTAATTACCAGGTGTTAATACGATTGTATTAGGTGGTGTACCTACTGGTGTAGCAAATGCGCAAGATGCGGCAACGCCAATCGCCATAAGTACTGCATGAGGGCTTGCGCCCATTGCTTGAGCAATGGAGATACCAATTGGTGCTAACAATGCGCAAGATGCTGTATTGGACATAAATTGTGTTAATACACAAGATAAGATAAATAATACAGCTGTTGCAAAGTAAGGGCTTGGGTTATCACCCATAATGCTTACTACTGCATGAGCAATCATTTTACCAGCCCCAGAATCATTCATAGCCGCTGCTACTGGCATCATACCAGCAAATAAGAAAATAGTTACCCAGTCTATAGATTGATACGCTTGTTTTTCTTTCAAGCAACCAGCTAGTACGGCTAAGATAGCACCAACGATAGCTGCTAAGTGAAGTGGAACATTAATACCAATACTTTTCAATGGATCAGACAATGCCATGAATAATACAACACCTAATAAAATGATACCAGAGTACCACATTTTTTTAGGATCATTAGAAATTTCACTAGCATCTACTTCTTGTTCTACTTCAGCATCTGCATTACCATCATGTTTAGGTAAAAAATGTTTACCAATTGTTACCATGTAGATCATAAATGCAACTGTTAAAGGAATACCAATCCATGCAAATTCAAAGAAACCGAATTGAGGTAGTTTAGCTTGGCCTAATGCACCATTGATGATGATATTAGGAGGTGTACCCACTAAAGTGATGATACCACCAATCCCTGCAGCAAATGCCATAGGCATCAATTGACGGGATGCTGGAATTTTAGCAGATGCACAAATACCAATAACTACTGGCAATAACGCTGCTGCAGTACCTGTGTTAGAAAGCACAGAGGACATACCTGCTGTTACAAGCATCAAAGCAATCATAAGACCGTTTTCACTTTTACCTGCTTTATTAACAACGGAAATACCAATTTTTTGTGCTAAACCAGTATGGAATAATGCAGCACCAATAATAAACATACCTGCGAATAAAACTACTGTACTATCAGATAAACCACTAAATACTTGTTTCATAGGAATTACACCTAATAAACCAAGTGCCATAGCACCACCGATAGACGTAATTGCAAGTGGAATAATTTCTGTTACAAATAATAACGCCATTACACCAAGGACAATTAAGGTTTGTACAGCCGGATCCATAAGAATCAACTCCTCCCTAAGGGATACATTCCTTATTAGCCGCAAAACGCTTTAAAAAAAAGCGTATATAATATAGGAAGATAGGCCAATAAGAAATAACATAATCGCCGCTACTCCATACCCTTCTGCTGTACAAGGGTATCCAAAATGTAGCCACTCTCCAAGTAGGCCACGGCGGAGAAAAAAGCTATATGTTTTTCGTTTTTGAAACCATTTAGATTTTCGCTCTTCACCTAATAGGAGTGCGGTAATGATAAAAATAAAAAGCGCAATACAAATACAAGCAAAAACCTTTCCTTCGTCTGATAATATCATAGGCGTCACCTCATACATAATAAAAGTGAAAAAAGTCTGAGTATTTCTAAAGCGCTTTAAGACAAACTATATAGTTCATCATAAAAGTATCTGTAATAGCCTAGGCAACCCTTTTTGGCGGATTGCCTAGACACTGTTACAAATTATTTCATCATAGCAAGCATCGTACCAGCTGCTACAGCTGTACCGATAACACCTGCTACATTTGGCCCCATCGCATGCATTAATAGGAAGTTCGAAGGGTTTGCCTGTGAACCCACTACTTGCGATACGCGGGCTGCCATTGGCACCGCAGATACACCAGCAGAACCGATCAATGGGTTTGTTTTACCACCGTCTGCCCAGCACATTAATTTACCGAAGATGACACCACCAGCGGTACCACCGATGAAGGCAACTAAACCTAATACGATAATTTTAATGGTTTCTAAATTTAAGAAACTGTCTGCTGTCATTGTAAGACCTGTACCAGTAGCTAAGAAGATTGTTACTGTGTTAATTAAAGCGTTTTCAGAAGTATCTGCCAAACGAGCTGTTACACCAGATTCACGGAATAAGTTACCAAGCATCAACATGCCTAATAAAGAAGTGATCGGTGGTAACAACAAGGAAATGGAAATTGTCGCTACTACTGGGAAAACAACTTTTTCAAAACGAGTTACTTCACGCAATTGTTCCATTACGATTTCACGGTCTTTTTGAGTTGTAAATAACTTCATAACCGGAGGTTGAATCAATGGTACAAGAGACATATAGGAATATGCCGCTACTGCGATAGCACCTAATAACTCAGGAGCTAATTTTGAAGCTAAGTAAATGGATGTAGGACCGTCAGCACCACCGATGATACCGATAGCTGCTGCTTGTTTCGCAGTAAATCCAACCATCATCGCTCCACCAAGAGCCACGAATACGCCGATTTGAGCTGCTGCGCCTAATAATAATGTTTTAGGATTTGCAATGAGTGGACCGAAGTCAGTCATAGCACCTACCCCTAGGAAGATAAGAGGTGGGAAAATTTCGTATTTAATCCCTAATCCAATAAGGTTCATAACACCTTCATGGAAACCATTATTAGGAATATTAGCCAAAATACATCCAAATGCGATTGGACTCAACAATAGAGGTTCAAAGCCTTTCGCAAAAGCTAAATACAATAAGATAATTCCTACAAGGATCATGATACCATGACCCATTGTGAAACTAATAAAACCACTATCCACCCAAACAGAGTTGAGTGCAACAAGAAAAGCGTCCATATGGAGTTCCTCCTTAAGAAATAGAAGGGTTTAGTTTAAGCAGTATAAAGTTATGATTAGCCTAAAACAACTAAAGCGTCGCCAGTTGCTACAGTTTGGTTAGCTGCTACGCGAACTTCAGCTACTGTTGCATCATGTGGAGCATAGATTTCGTTTTGCATTTTCATAGCTTCTAAGATGCAAAGAAGATCGCCTTTTTTAACTGCTTGACCAGCTGTAACTGCTACGGATAAGATTTTACCTGGCATTGGGCATTTTACTGTTTCTGCGCCTGCTGGAACTGGAGCCGCTGCCGCTGCTGGAGCTGGAGCTGCTGCTGGAGCTGCTTTAGGAGCTGGAGCTGCTGCTTTAGGAGCTGCTGCTACTGGAGCTGCACCGCCAACTTCATTAACTTCTACTTCATAAACTGTACCGTTTACTGTAACATTGAACTTTTTCATTATAACTTCCTCCTGAATTACCTATTTGTAATGAAACTTTTTCATAAGCTTAGATTAGCTTATAGGGCCTGTAAACGACTAGCTAGTCGCCAAGAATTAGACACTACTGGGCGAATGGATGCAATTTGATTTTGCGAATAGCCCATAGCAACGATAGCACTGACAATAGCTGCTACAACTTCTGTTTCTTTGTTTGCAGCTTGTGCGTTGGTAGTCTTATTCATTAAGTTCTCCTCCAAACTATCTGGTTACATTCCTACCTAGCAGTCTACCGTCCAATTTCCAACCTGTGCTCACAATCGGTCTTACGGAAGCAATTTGTGATTTGGAATATCCCATCGCACATACTGCTGCCACAATGGCTGCAACCACTTCATCATGTTTTGTTGTGGTACTTGCCACACTAGGAGCTGTGGCTGATGGTACCTCTGCTACCTCAGCCTTAGTTGACTTTTTTTTTGTAGGATCTACTAGATAAATAATATGCATAAGCACGCCTAACAAAATTAGAACGGCGAATACAATTGTCATATTGATGGCCATAATTAGCCACGGATTATCTGTCATACTTTCACCTCATTAATAGAGAACCATGATAGTAGAATCATGCAAGAAGCAAAGTGTGTAGTATGCCTCTAGGAAATAGTTTATAGAGGGATATTACCGTGTTTTTTCGGAGCACGGGTTTCGCGTTTACTTGCCAACATTGCTAATGCATTGATGATAGCAGGACGAGTATGTTTAGGTTCAATTACCACGTCAACGAATCCACGTTCAGCAGCTTTGTATGGAGTTGCGAACTCTTCTACGTATTTAGCTGTTTTTTCATCTTTATCTTCATCGCGTTTGAAAATGATGTTCGCTGCACCAGCAGGTCCCATTACAGCAATTTCAGATGTAGGCCATGCATACACTTGGTCTGCACCCAAATCTTGGGAACACATTGCAAGGTAAGATCCACCATATGCTTTACGAGTGATAACAGTAATTTTAGGTACTGTTGCTTCAGAGTAAGCATATAACATTTTCGCACCGTGACGAATGATGCCGCCCCATTCTTGGTTTGTGCCCGGTAGGAAGCCCGGTACGTCAACGAAGTTTACAACAGGGATATTGAAAGCATCGCAGAAACGGATAAAGCGGGAAGATTTGTCGGATGCATTGATATCTAAGCAACCTGCCATTACGCGTGGTTGGTTAGCAATGATACCTACGCTTTGTCCAGCAAAACGTGCGAAACAGGTAATAATATTTTGTGCGTAGTGTGGTTGTACTTCATAGTATTCACCATTATCTACTGTTGCACGAATCACATCAAACATGTCGTAAGGCATATTTGGATTATCTGGAAGTAAAGTATTTAAACCTTCATCTTCACGAGCTGGGTCATCACCAGTATCAACTAATGGAGTATCTTCCATATTGTTGCTTGGTAAGAAGCTCAACAAGTAACGAATTTGTGCTAAGCAATCATCTTCGTTTTCTGTTGCAAAGTGAGCTACACCAGATACACTGTTATGAGCCATTGCACCACCAAGGTCTTCTGCTGTTACTTCTTCTGCTGTTACAGATTTGATAACTGCTGGACCAGTGATGAACATTTGAGATGTATGTTTAACCATGTAAATGAAGTCAGTTAATGCTGGAGAGTATACCGCACCACCTGCACATGGTCCCATGATAACGGAAATTTGTGGGATAACGCCAGAAGCGTTTGTGTTTTCAAAGAAGATTTTACCGTAGCCAGCTAATGCGTCTACTGCTTCTTGAATACGAGCTCCACCGGAGTCATTGATGCCGATAATAGGAGCACCCATTTTCATTGCCATACGTTGTGCTTTAACGATTTTAGCAGCATGCATTTCCCCAAGGGAGCCACCTTCTACTGTAAAGTCTTGAGCAAAAGCAAATACCAAACGTCCATCGATAGTACCGTAACCAGTCACTACGCCTTCACCTGGTAATTCTTTTTTCTCTTGACCGAAGTTCACACAACGATGTTTAACGAATTGATCTAATTCAACAAAGCTGTTTTCGTCGAATAATTTTTCAATACGTTCACGAGCTGTATATTTACCGCTCGCATGTTGTTTTTCTACGCGTTTTTCACCGCCACCTTGTTTAACAGTGGACAGCTTTTTGTGCAATAATTCAATTTTTTCCTGAACCGTTGCCATTTTACACCTCCATAGAATAATTACGGATATAGTTTATTATTTCATACGTTGGCAAAGTTCTAATAAAACACCGCCAGTAGCTTTTGGATGAAGGAATGCAATTGCAGATCCACCAGCACCATAGCGAGGTTCTTCGTCGATTAATTGAACACCTTTTGCTTTTAAGTCAGCAATCGCTGCTTTGATGTCATCAACGCGAAGCGCTACGTGTTGGATACCATTACGGCCACCATTTTTTTCGATGAAACGACCGATAGGGCCATCTGGAGTTGTAGATTCTAAGAACTCAAGTTCAGCATCACCGCAAGGGAAGAAGCTTACTTTTACTTTTTGCTCTTCAACTACTTCATCTTCTGGTAGATGTTCCATACCAAGTGCGTTTTTATAAAACTCTTTTGTTGCTGCCAAGTCAGATACACCGATACCGATGTGGTCTACTTGTAATACTTTGAATGCCATAATAACTCTCCTTTCAAATGAGCTGCAACTCGAAAGTGATTTTTGTCATCTTTCGATTACTTATATGATACCACGATATTAGATTTTTATCATTCTTTTTATTATCTTTTTAAGGACTTTTCTAATACCGCGTTAACAACACTATAAGGGTCATTAGTTCTATTATTAACAGCTGCTACATCTTGTTTGAAAGCGTCACTTTCAACCACATGTTCATGAACATAACGCATAATTTGCTCATTGATCATCGCTACAAGTTCATCATGCGTACGTTCTGCACGGCGAGCTGCTAATTCTCCACTATCTTCAAGATATTCAAAGTGTTCATCTAGTGCTTCCACTAATTCATCAACACCTTCATCTTTACTAGCGATAGTTCTCTTAATTGGTGGTCTCCAATCAAGTTCACGAGAATCTAAGTCTAGCATCATTTCAATTTCAACATTAAGCTTATCACAGCCATCGCGATCTGCTTTATTGATAGCGAATACGTCGCCAATCTCTAAAATACCCGCTTTGATTGCTTGGATATCATCACCTAAACCTGGTACCAATACAACCAATGTAGTATCTGCATTTTTAACGATATCTACTTCGGATTGTCCAACACCTACGGTTTCGATGATAACAAGATCCATACCAAATGCATCCATTAATTTAACAACATCTGCTGTTTTTTTAGATAATCCACCTAGGCTACCACGTGTACCCATACTACGGATAAATACATTTTCATTTAATGTCAAATCATTCATCCGAATACGGTCACCTAAAATAGCGCCGCCTGAGAATGGACTGGTCGGGTCAACAGCAACGATGCCGATTCTCTTACCTTGTTCTAGATAATGCTTAACCACTTTATCTGTCAATGTACTTTTACCAGCTCCTGGAGCACCTGTGATACCCAAGATACGAGCCTTACCAGTACGTGGATAGATAGATTTCATAATGTCGATCGCATTATCGTATTCATTTTCTACAGCCGTTATGGACCGAGCCAATGCAAGACGAGAACCTTCTAATAGTTCTTTGATTAAATCCATATTGTCACCGTCCCAATTATATATACGTCTAGGCTCGAACATACATGCCCGAGCCTAGCTCAAGTATATTATTTTACGTTAGCTTTGATGAATTCAATTACATCAGCTGTTGGAGTGCCTGGTGTGAATACTGCGGATACGCCAGCTTCTTTTAAGCCAGGAATATCAGCGTCAGGAATAACGCCACCACCAACTACTAATACATCGCCCATGCCTTTTTCTTTAAGCATTTCAACGATTTTAGGGAACAATGTGTTGTGCGCGCCAGAAAGAAGAGATAACGCAACTACGTTAACGTCCTCAGAAAGAGCAGCTTCAACGATTTGTTCTGGTGTTTGACGAAGACCTGTGTAGATAACTTCGAAACCAGCATCGCGAAGTGCGCGTGCTACTACTTTTGCACCACGGTCATGACCATCAAGACCTGGTTTTGCTACGATTACTCTGATACGTTTTTCTGCCATGATGTTATACCTCCAAATAGGTTCGATTAATTATAGTGTGGAATGAGCTTGGTATTCACCGAATACGCCGCGCAATACGTTACAAATTTCACCTAATGTAGCATATGTTTTAACGGCAGCCAAGATTAATGGCATCAAGTTTACAGATTCATCTTCTGCACCAGCTTTTAATGCTGCTAATGCTGCATCAACTGCTGCTTGATCACGGTCTGCACGAACTTGTTGTGTTTTCTTGGATTGGTTGATACCTACAGAAGCATCGATGCGAAGAAGACCTTCAACTGGTTTTTCCTCAACTTGGAATTTGTTAACACCTACGATTGTACGAAGGCCAGATTCCACTTCCATTTGCCATTTATAAGCAGACTCTTGGATTTCTTTTTGGATGTAACCTTTTTCGATAGCTTCAACAGCGCCACCCATTTCATCGATTTTTTGGATGTATGCTTTAGCTTCTTCATAGATAGCATTAGTCATAGCTTCTACATAGTAAGAACCACCCAATGGGTCAACTACGTCAGCTAAACCGGATTCGTAAGCAACGATTTGTTGAGTACGAAGAGCGATTTGTACAGATGCTTCAGTTGGAAGAGCTAATGCTTCGTCACGAGAGTTAGTATGTAAGGATTGAGTACCACCCATTACAGCAGCTGCAGTTTGAAGAGCAACACGAACGATGTTGTTGTCAACTTGTTGTGCAGTCAACATAGAACCAGCTGTTTGAGTATGTACACGTAACATCATAGATTTAGGTTTTTTAGCACCAAAACGTTCTTTCAAGATATGTGCCCATAGACGACGGGATGCACGGAATTTCGCAACTTCTTCTAATACGTTGTTGTGTGCGTTCCAGAAGAAGGATAAACGACCTGCAAAATCGTCAACTTCCAAGCCAGCTTTAAGAGCTGCTTCGATGTATGCAATACCATCAGCAATTGTGAAAGCGATTTCTTGCGCAGCAGTGGAACCAGCTTCACGAATATGGTAACCGGAGATGGAGATAGTATTCCATTTTGGCACATATTGAGAGCAATATTCGAAAATATTAGTGATTAAACGCATGGATGGTTTTGGAGGGAAGATGTAAGTTCCGCGAGCTGCGTACTCTTTCAAAATATCATTTTGAATTGTACCGCGAAGTTCAGTGGAAGGTACACCTTGTTTTTCAGCAACTGCAATGTACATAGCAAGAAGTACAGATGCAGGAGCGTTGATTGTCATAGAAGTGGAAACTTTACCTAAGTCGATACCTTGGAACAAGATTTCCATATCTTTTAAGGAGTCAATCGCAACACCTACTTTACCAACTTCGCCTTCAGCCATAGCGTCGTCAGAGTCATAACCGATTTGTGTTGGTAAGTCGAATGCGCAAGAAAGACCTGTTGCACCGGACTCGATTAAGTAACGATAACGTTTGTTGGACTCTTCAGCAGTTGCGAAACCAGCATACATACGCATTGTCCAGAAACGGCCACGGTACATAGTAGGTTGCACACCACGAGTGTAAGGATAGAATCCTGGGAATCCAAGATCACGTTCATAATCAAAACCTTCTAAATCAAGCGGTGTGTATACCGGTTGTTCTGGTAAGTTTTGACGAGCAGGTACTTTCTCACAGTTTTTAGCGTACGCTGCATCATATTCAGCAAGTTTGGCTTTTAAGTTGTCATTAGCCATGTTCATCATCCTCCTATAAAATTAACCTTGTTTTTTCATGCTTCCTGTTTCAGTGAAGCGTTTATGCCAAGAAAGAGCTTCATCTAATAAGATAGGTGTATGGGCGCCATTTGTCTTTTCAATAGCTCTTTCGAGGTAGTTAAGTAATTCTTGTTTGTAGTCTGGGTGAGCACAGTTTTCAATGATTTTGTATGCTCTTTCAATTGGAGCCAAACCACGAACATCGGCAATACCTTGTTCTGTACAGAATACTTGTACATCATGTTCTGTATGGTCAATGTGGGATACAAAAGGAACGATGGAACTGATGTCTCCGCCTTTTGCTACAGAGTTCGTACAGAAAATGGAGATATAACCATTTCGAGTGAAGTCCCCGGAACCACCGATACCATTCATCATTTTGCTACCCATGATATGAGTAGAGTTTACATTACCAAAGATATCGAATTCAATCGCTGTATTCATAGTGATAACACCAAGTCTACGAGCTAATCCAGGGTTATTGGAAATCTCTTGTGGGCGCAAGAGAATATGTTTGCTGTATTTTTCAATATTGTCATAGAAGCGTTTCAATCCATCTGGGGATGGGGATAATGCTGTACCAGAGCAATCTGTTACTTTACCTGCATCGATTAAGTCCAACATACCATCTTGGATAACTTCTGTGAAAATAGATAAGTTTGTGAAAGGACCTTCAGCCAAGCCAGACACAACAGCATTTGCTACAGAACCTACGCCAGATTGTAATGGCAATAAGTTTTCAGGTAAACGACCTGCTTTTACCTCTTCTAAGAAGAAGTTAATCAAATGTTGACTCATCGCTTTTGCATCATCATCGATTGGTGCTAGTGGACGAGTTGTGTCAGGTACATCACATGGAACGATAGCTACGATTTTCGCAGGATCACATGGGATGTAATCTGTTCCGATACGATCGCCAGCCGCTTTGATTGGGAATGGCTCACGATATGGAGGATCTTGTGGTTCATAGATATCGTGCATACCTACCAAAGACATTGGTTGAGATACGTTCACTTCTACGATAACTTTTTTAGCTTGGCTAACAAATGTTGGAGAATTACCAACGGATGTACTAGGAACGATACCACCATCTTCACGGATGCAAACCGCTTCAATGATAGCTACGTCAGTGTCACCGAAGAAACCATACCGGATTTGTTGAGCCATTTGGCTAAGGTGCATATCAATATAACGAATTTTTTGGCTATTCAAAGCTTTGCGAGTATCGTTATTTGTTTGATATGGGAAACGACGACGAATACCGTTTACACGAGTTAATGCTCCGTCTGCTTCATCACCAACTGATGCACCAGTCCAAAGATCAATTTGGAAAGGATCTGATTCCATGCGTTTTGCTAGAGCCAATGGCACTGCTTTAGGGTAACCAGATGGTGTAAAACCACTGATACCTACATGGTCTCCTGGATTAATCAATTTAGCTGCTTCTTCTGCTGTAGTAATTTTTGCTTGCAACGCTGCGCCTTGCACGCGATCTAAAATGTCGATCATACTACCATCTCCTTTAGTTTGAATGACTTATTCAGCTATCTAACAATCACACTATACATTCAATTCTTTTATTTCTATTATGAAAGAAATTTCTTACTTACAAAACTGTTATAGAAATATAAGATTAAATATCTACTCAAAGTGTGACATTTGTTAATTCTCATAAATACTACTCATTTTTCTTATTATTGTCAACCATATATGCAAATATATGCATAATAGGCATACAGAACAGATAAATCCAATGCGAGTATAACTTTTTGTTATACCCTTTATCTACCTATATCTATAAATGTTGGTGTAGTACAACTTTTTTCGATATTTCAACTCTTATGCATATACTCTATTTATGTTTATGCATTTCTACGTGTTATATTATTCATAACTAACAGTTATTTGCTTTTATTCTTTTTTGTTATTTCCCAAGTTATAGTTTTTTACTTTACTGTGTTAGTCCACTCAAAGCTATATAATTGATGATTCCTTTAACTTCAAAACAACAGTATCATTTTTCATATTTCTTAATTCAATATTCATACTCTTCTATAACAATTGATGTATGCAAATATTGTTATAGACAATATACAATCTAAACACAATGATTACCACATATAAAAAGTATAGAGATTGTCATAAGACCTTCTCTATACTTTTTAAGTTTTATATTATTTTTTATTTCGTATGACACTCATAGAAAAGCCTAATAGTTGCCACAAGACCATACTTACTTGCTGGCTATATAAAGCATGATCAAAGAGACCGCTTACCAAAACAACTACGGTAATCAAGGTCATACTATAGCGATATGGAATGGCAAGGTGCTTTTGTTTTTGCATATTTCTACTATGCCCTAATAAAATTGCTAACAACAAGCACAAGGAAATCGGGCCCGTTTCTGCAGCCACTTGCAAATATAAATTATGGGCATGATAGATTATGACCGTTGGATCTTGGATAAAATAATTATAGTCTGGATAGGTCATCCAAAATGCATCCCAACCAATACCAAAGATAGGAAAATCTTCTATCATGTACATAGTGCTATCCCATAATGCCCACCGGAGCATGACTGATGTATCTTGCCCACTAAAGAGCGACCACAATCGACTGGATACTTCCCCATGGTAAAAGAATAACACCAACGGCACTACTAGAAGAGCATATAATAATCTTCGCTCTACACAAATACCTGCCACAAATACAACAATAGCCAAACTAAGCCACATGCCTCTCGAATAGGTAAGGACAAGGCATAGTAGCATACATATGACAGCTAACGCCATGTAAGCAAAGCGTTTCCAATCTTTAGCTTTCAATACCTGTATCGTTCCTAATCCACCAACGGATAGGACAAACAATAAATACTCACCCAATAAATTAGGGTTCTGTAACGTCCCATACATGCGCCGCATGAGTCCTGGAAAATGAACATTATCCACCCATTCATGAATATGTTCCGGAGTCATATAAAAATACTGATATCCCGCACCTAAGCACACGAGAACTCCAGTCATACAAAATAAGGACAAAAACGTTTTCTGCCGTAATTCATTATCTATATAATATGTCATCAACCAATAGATACTGCCATACATACCTATATGGTAGAACCAGCTCATAGCCGACCATTGTATATTTATGGAATTAACGATAGAAAATCCCGTCCAAAGAATAAACCCCAGAACTGCCCATTGTAGCCAATGTAAGGCCCCAGAAAATCGTTGCCTATCAAACAACAATGCCAGTATCCCCGCCACAAGGACAAGAATATTGCCACCTATGGGTAATAAAGGAATGCATACGGTGGCTCCATAGAGGAGGTAGACTATCCATTGGTCCACAGATAGTCTACGTAGGGCATCCATTAGTGCCCCATTTCTTGGGCGAGCCATTGTTGCACGTCCCCAAGAATGTATAAGGATCCCACCACAGCGATGATATCGCCTTCCTTAGTTATTTTCATAGCATGGTCTAAGCCCTCTTGGATTGTCTCCATAGGATCTGCTTGGACGGGCATTTGTTTTGCCAACTGTTGCGGCGCAATGCCTCGTGGTGTTGGCGCTGGCACCGTAATAACACGGTCTTTTTGTCCCACTAAATAACTAACCATAGTCGATACATCTTTATCTTCCAAAATTGATAAAACCACAGTTTTCGCTTTTTCTGGATACAGTTCATTGAAAGTCATAGAAAAGGCTTCTGCTCCGCTCGCATTATGAGCCCCATCTAAAATGATTGTCCTGCCATGGACTTTGAAGGTTTCAAACCGTCCTGGCCAAGTAGCACGAGCTAAGCCTTCACGGTACGTTTCTTCGCTCACTGATTGTTCTTTGTCTTTCAGGATTTGCAATACCCTTGCTGCACACGCTAAATTCAGGGCTTGATGGATACCATGCATAGAAGTAAAGAGCATGTCTTTATGTCCTTCTTTATCTTTTACAGTAATCATTTGTCCCATCGCCATCGCACTGCGACTATCGATGGTAAAGTCCTCATTGAACACATGGTAGGTCACGCCTAGAGAACGAGCCGTTTCCTTGATCACATCTAGAGCGCTCCCTTGAGCTGCTGTTACAAGAGGTACTCCTTGTTTGATGATACCTGCTTTATGGCGGGCAATCTCCTCTACGGTATCTCCACAGTACGCTTGATGGTCAATGGTCACATTTGTAATTACTGCCACTTCTGGAGTGATGACATTCGTAGAGTCTAGTAATCCACCTAAGCCTACTTCGATAACGGCATAGTCCACACCTTGTTCTTGGAAGAATAGGAATGCTGCTGCCGTCAAGATTTCAAATTGAGTAGGTGCTTCCACACCGCGATCCATAATGGTTTTCACAGCATAGCTTACACGTTCAATCAAATCAGCAAAGGCCTCTTCTGTAATACAGGCTGTGTTCACACGCATGCGTTCCGTATAGGATTGCAGATGCGGGGACGTAAATGTCCCCACTCGAAGGCCACTCATATACAAGCCATAGGTAATATAAGTAGAAACAGATCCTTTCCCATTTGTTCCTGTGACATGGATCGTTTTATATGTATATTGTGGATTTCCTAGCTCTTCTAATAGCGCTGTAATCCGTTCTAATCCTGGATGAATCCCAAAGGAGGCTACCTCTTCTAGGTAGGCAATCGCTTCCGTATAATTCATGATGGATCTCCTTATGCTAATGTTTTTAAGAACTCTTCACGTTCGTTCAAGGCTTGTTGTTTTTGTTTGTATTCTTCCAATTTTTCTTTTTCTTTCGCTACTACTGCTTCAGGGGCTTTCGCTAAGAATCCTTGGTTATTCAATTTACCTTCTAAACGAGCGATTTCTTTCAATACTGTGGCTTGTTCTTTGGCGATACGTTCTTTTTCTTTGTCTGCGTCAATTAAATCCTTCAACAACAAGTACACTTCTAACCCGTTCACCACGGTTACTGTAGCATTTTCTGGTTTTGGCGCATCTGGTGAAAGTACTGTCACTTTTTCTGCCCAACCTAAGGTATGGAAGTAATCCCCATGGGTTTCTAAGATACCTTTCAATTCTTCTGTAGCAGGCACTAAGATAACTTCAGAACGTTTACCCATTGGTACATTCATTTCTGCACGCATGTTACGGATACCTTTGATGCCGTCCATCATCACATTCATATGAGCCGCTGCAGATCCAAAACCTTCCATGGATAATGTACTTGGCCATGGAGCAACCATGATGCTCTCCCCTTCATGTGGCAAGTGTTGCCAAATATGTTCTGTTACAAATGGCATGAATGGGTGCAATAATTCCATCATATGACGAAGAATGGATACCAATAGGTATTGAGCTGTTTGACGGTCACGGCCACCTTCTTTGTTGTACAAACGAGGTTTCGCCAATTCAATGTACCAGTCGCAATATGTATTCCAAATGAAATCGTATACAGCGCTCGCTGCTTCCCCTAATTCAAATTTATCAAGGTTATTCGTAATGTTTGTGACTGTTTTATTGTATTCTTCTAGAATCCATTTATCTGCTAAGGTATAATCTTCTGCGCTTGGTACGAAGCTTTCATCAAAACCTTCTAAGTTCATCAACACAAATTTAGATGCATTCCAAATTTTGTTAGCGAAATTACGGTTCGCTTCCACACGTTCCATGTAGAAACGCATATCGTTACCAGGTGTATTACCTGTTACCAAGGTAAAGCGCAACGCATCGGCACCGTATTCTTCGATCACTTCTAATGGATTGATACCATTGCCCAAGGATTTACTCATTTTGCGACCTTGGCTATCACGTACTAGGCCATGAATGAATACGTGTTTGAAAGGAATTTCTTTTTTAAATTCTAAGCCCATGAAAATCATACGAGCTACCCAGAAGAAGATGATGTCGTAGCCTGTTACCATAACACTAGTTGGGTACCAATGTTTCACTTCCTCTGTATTTTCAGGCCAACCCATTGTAGCAAATGGCCATAACGCAGAGCTGAACCATGTATCTAATACGTCTGGATCTTGTTCTACTTTGCCATGGCAATGTGGACATTCTGTCAATGTTTCTGTCGTTACAATCGTTTCCCCACAGTCTTGGCAGTACCATGCTGGGATACGATGTCCCCACCACAATTGACGAGAAATACACCAATCGCGAATAGACTCTAACCAGTTGGTATATGTTTTAGTAAAGCGTTCTGGTACAAATTCAATAGATTTGTCACGTACCACTTCTAAAGCAGGTTTTGCCAATGGTTCCATAGATACAAACCATTGTTTCGATACCATAGGTTCTACTGTTGTGTTACAACGAGAACAATGACCTACACTATGCCCATGTTCTTCCACTTTTTCTAATAAACCTTGCGCCTCTAATTCTGCTACTACTTGTTTACGCGCTAATTCACGAGGCATATTTACAAAGTGACCTGCTCCTGCATTCATGGTGCCATCCGGGTTCATCACCACAATACTTTCTAAATTATGGCGTTGTCCCATTTCAAAGTCATTAGGGTCATGAGCTGGTGTAATTTTTACGCAACCAGTACCGAAAGATTGATCTACGTATTCATCGGCAATGATTGGGATATGACGATTCACGAATGGAAGCAATAATTCTTTGCCTACTAAATGGGCATAGCGCTCGTCGTTAGGGTTCACCGCTACGGCTACGTCACCAAACATCGTTTCAGGGCGTGTGGTAGCTACTGTTAAAAATACATCTTCTTCCCCGATCACAGGATATTTAATATGCCATAAATGACCATTTTCATCTTCGTGTTCTACTTCGATATCGGATAAAGCTGTCAAACAATTAGGGCACCAGTTAGTGATGCGTTCTCCACGATAGATTAAACCTTTTTCGTATAACTCTACGAATACTTTTAATACTGCTTCATGGTAACCTTCATCCAAGGTAAAACGCTCTCTCGTCCAGTCACAAGAAGCACCTAAACTACGGATTTGTTTTACGATGGTGCTACCGT
Source organism: Veillonella sp. 3627 (assembly GCF_003992195.1). Taxonomy (NCBI): domain Bacteria; kingdom Bacillati; phylum Bacillota; class Negativicutes; order Veillonellales; family Veillonellaceae; genus Veillonella; species Veillonella sp. 3627. Next base: position 45,268 of record NZ_RQVG01000007.1, read on the forward strand.
ACTCTTGTTTCCACTCCCATACACGTTTCAAGAACTCTTCACGACCTAAATCATGACGAGATTTTCCCTCTGTTTTCATGATATTTTCTTCTACTTTTACTTGCGTTGCAATCCCTGCATGGTCTGTACCAGGCATCCACAACACGTTGTAGCCTTGCATACGTTTCGTACGAATCAAAATATCTTGCAAGGTGTTATCAAGGGCATGACCCATGTGCAATTGACCTGTTACATTCGGCGGCGGTAACACAATACTGAAAGGCTCTTTATTCGTATCTACTTCCTCGTGAAAGTAACCTTTCTCTTCCCAATATGTGTACCATTGTTGTTCAATCTCCTTTGGATTGTAGGTTGTCAAATTTTTATATTCTTTCATATGTCCTCCTATGTATTGGTTATATCACTAGGTTATCACTGTTCTGTACAGCAAAACTGTGAATATCCCTCCCATATATACAAAAAAGACCCCTCGTCCGTTAGGACGAAAGGATCTATACTTCCGCGGTACCACCTAGATTATTGCCGTAGCAATCACTCATTATCGTTAACGCTGATCAGCGGGCACACTTACTCTAGTTCACCATGCCAACTCCGAGGCTACCCTCTTCCTACTACATACATTGTTCCACCACCCCAATGCTCTCTGTGATGCGTTCAAAAGATTTTTCCTCTTCTTAGTCATTATCTATATAATATTAGTATACGTGAAAGTATGTAATATCGTCAATATATGGCTCATAAAACTCTATACACTTTCTAGAGTTATCATACACTTGTGACATCCCTTCACAACACTATCATTTTGTCTATATATCAACGTATCACCTATATCTAGCATTCCTCATCAAACGTTTCAACATAGGGAGTACACATTACTTTGCAAAGGATACATTCATTTCATCTAAAGACTTCGTCAAGCTAGGCACATAGACTTTCAAAAATAAATCTACCTCTGGTAATTGCATCTGTGCTAAACGTTCATAAATCGTATCATAAGCCGCATTAAACTCATTATTACCAGCGGATTTTTCTGTGACACATTTCATAAATGCTGACAAGGTATCCGCTGCTTTCACAAGCACTTCATATTCCTTTGGCACAGATACTAAGGCTTCCTCATAGGCTGGTTGCACCGGTTCTGGCAATGTACGCCATAAGGTTTCATTGGCCAACTGTTCTACTTCTCCATAGAGGGCACGCAACTTAGGATTAAAATATTTCACTGGCGTGGGCATATCTCCAGTGAATACTTCACTCACATCATGATACATGGCCAGTACCGCTAATCGATTCACATCCACATTCCCACCAAAATATGTATTCCGAAGTACTCCCAGTTGATGAGCAATCATAGCCGTTTCTAAGCTATGACCTTGTAAATTTTCTACTTCTGTATTGCGCATCAAGCTCCAACGCTGAATATATTTCATACGCCCTAAGAGGGCAAAAAAATGACTTTCTTCCATGGTATATGCCTCCTAATAACTATTTATATTATACTATCCCTGTCACTTTTGTGGTACTATAACTATATAGAGAATACAAATTTAATTCCTAGGAGGATTCATGACAACGCAAAACTCATACCTTGCCCCTGCTACATTACGTAGTGGTGGCTATGTAGATATACACAATTCTGCCATTACTGTGACCTATGACATGCCCTATTATGCCATCAGCACGAGCCCTTTCAACGGAGGCTTGCACCATGTAATGGCTGTGCGCAATCAACAACTCACGTTTTTCGTCAATGATGAAAGTGAGTTACCTGGTGGATCCACGTCTGCTTATTTGGCAAAAGAATGCGTACAGTTAGACTTACCTATTCATTTCTGTACAGCCTTATTGACTAGCGCCTCTATGGATCGACATGCTTATGTATGTTACCAAGAAGGAACTATCATTGTAGAAGTTATTGCTACTGCTGGTGTTGAAAAAACAGCGCATCGAGCAGGCGATGGCTATACGTACTACGAAAAAGATGGCGCCTTCCATGCTGGAGGCACCATCAACTTATTAGTATTTACCAATTGCGCCCTCACCGATGGGGCTCTTACAAAATCATTGCTAACCATAACGGAAGCGAAAACTGTAGCACTCCAATCCAAGGGGATTACTAGCATTGTATCGGGACAGCCTGCTACGGGTACATCTACAGATGGCGTCATTATGACCATCGATCCGAACGGAGAACTCCTTACAGACTCAGGTACGTTCTCTCAATTTGGCGACACCTTAGCTAAAGCCGTACGATCCGCCATCGAAACAGCATTAGAGAACGCAGATACATTAGATACCTAAAGAACTAATAGGTAGCAAATATCCGTTCTAGCTCTTCTCGACTTCGCTCTTGTTGCAATGCTAACATCAATAAAATTCTAGCTTTCACAGGCGACAAGGAGTCGCTCACGATAAAGCCTTCTTTCATATCCGATGAATTGCTAGACACAATACCATTTCCAATGCGAGATGATCGCACTTTGGGAATGGTAATTTTTTTGAGTGTATCACGAACGCCCTGTGGTAAGGTACCATGTCCAAATCCACCAATCACTATGCCTTGCGAGCGATTCGCTACCATATTTAGAATCTCTGTATCCATACCTCCATAAAGATTGACAATTCCTACAGCTGGGAATTCCACTTCCTCACGCAAAACAAATTCACTGTCAGTCGTATACTTACGACATGGAGTATAGTAAAAATAAGCCTGTCCATTTTGTACGCAACCCATATGACCTAATTGGATATTTCCAAAGGTAGCTACATCAGTGGTGTGCAACTTTGCCACCTCTCTAGCGCTATCAATATAGCCATTCATGACCACTAATACCCCTTGGTTCCAAGCATTTTTACTTCGCGCCACTTGCACTGCTTGCAATAAATTCACAGGTCCATCTGCACTGAGTGCTGTAGCAGGTCGCATGGAACCAGTCATTACTACGGGCTTATTTGTATTCACTGTCAGCTGCAAGAAATACGCAGTTTCTTCCATCGTATCTGTACCATGGGTAATGACAATACCGCCAATATCATCTCGCTCGGCCACTTCATTTACAAGCAGTGCTAAATGCCCCCAACGATAAGGACTCATTTCAGAACTATCGATATTAGAGAATTGCACACTTTCAAAAGGACCATACTCCTCCAAATCGGGTACTGCCTGCATCAAATCATCCACACCAATCGATCCCGCTCTATATTCCGTTAATGCACTAGACCCATTCCCTGTACCTGCAATGGTGCCTCCTGTGCCTATCATCATAATCTTTGTACCCTTCATGTGGTAACCTCCTTTGAAATCATTACTTCTATTATAGCATTCCTTCTTACTCTGTTGGCACAAAGTTTTATCATCAAGGAATCGTTCCTATCTCCTAATTCTTGTATTGACCCCTTACGACGAATGGAGTATAGTTATTTTATTAACAAATTCACCTAGAATCAGAAAGGTATTATTATGACACATACTAATTATACAACTAGTGTATTGCACTGGTTCCATGAAATCAGCCAAATCCCTCGTGAATCTGGCAATGAGCAAGGTATTAGTGATTTTCTAATACAATTTGCTAACGATAGAGGATTAGAGGCAGAGCAAGATGAAGAATTGAACGTGATCATCCGCGCTCATGCAACTGCAGGTTATGAAAATCATCCATCAATCATCTTGCAAGGCCATATTGATATGGTGGCAGAAAAATCTGACACATCTACTCACGATTTCTCCAAAGATCCTATCGAGCTCATCGAGGACGGTGAATGGTTGCACGCCAATGAAACGACTTTAGGTGCCGATAATGGCATTGCTGTAGCCATGGCCCTAGCCGTACTAGATGACCCAACTATCCCACATGGTCCACTAGAATGTCTATTCACTACAAACGAAGAAACAGGCATGAATGGTGCTATGGCAGTGAAAGGTGAACGTCTACATGGACAGTACTTAATCAATATTGATACAGAACAAGAACATGAATTCATCGTAGCTTGTGCTGGGGGCTGTCGACTAGACCTTTCATTACCAACAAATTCTATACCAACACCAGCAGGATTCACTGCATTGAAAGTCTCGGTAGATGGCCTTCACGGTGGACACTCTGGTATCGAAATCGACAAGCAATTAGGCAATGCCGTAACTATCTTAGCTCGTTTATTGGTAGAAGCACATCGTGAAACTCCTATATCTGTGAGCCATTTTACAGGCGGTTCTAAGCATAATGCCATCCCACGCTTTGCAGAGGCTACTATCCTTTGCCAGCCTTCTGATGCAAAAGCATTGCAAGAGTATATCCAAGCGAATGCAAACATCATTCGTCACGAATTATCTCCACAAGATCCAAATTTACAAGTAACCATCACTCCTTGTGAGACTCCTGCCACTATCTATAGCGATGCGCAAGCACAAAACTTTTTACAATTCTTATACTTAGCACCTCATGGTGTATTCGGCATGAGCAAAAAACTAGAAGGCTTAGTAGATACAAGTAATAATATCGCCATCGTCGAAGACAATGACACTCAGTTAGATATTCTTATCTCTGTTCGTAGTTTAACTATGAGCCAATTAGCCTACTTACGTGACCGCATCATGACATTGGCAAAAGCCCATGGCTTCACCGCCTCTGAACAAGGCCGTTACCCTGCTTGGGAATATGAACGCGGTAGCCGTTTAGAAGAACAAGCCATCGCTCTATACAAAGAGGTCATCGGTATAGAACCTCATGTGACAGCTGTTCATGCAGGCCTTGAATGCGGCTTATTGAAAGCACAATTACCTAATACACAGATGTTGAGCTTTGGTCCTACCATTCTAGGTGCCCATACACCAAAAGAGCGTTTACACTTACCATCAGTAACAACAGTGTCTAAGTTCTTGTTAACCTTATTAGAAAAATTACAATAACACTATGAACAAAGGGAATCGTAATGCGATTCCCTTTGTGTTAAATACAAATTATTATTACATCTATTCTTAGATGTTTCACCAAACAACACAAGAGCTGTACTCACATGTAACTTATACATGCAAGTACAGCTCTTTTTAATAGGAAATGCTAGATTTACCACCTAGTCTGACCATACATTCATCTACTTATTACGCAAGAAACCAAGACGTCCCAAATCATCTAATGCACCGTCTACAACGCTACGACCAGCTATTTCTACCACTTTCCCAGATGATTCTGTTTCATTTACTTTTAATTTTTCATCTGCCACTACATAGAGTTCTTCTAATGTTTTTGGTGTTTCTAATTCTTTCATCATCAATACATGAGCAGAGTTAAAGCCTGTAACGCTATCATTGTACAAATCGGAAATATTAATAAAATTAAATCCTCCTCGATCCACCACAGTCTGTACATAGCTAGCCAGCTCTTTTGATACCGTAGATACACCTTCTACAAAAGTACTGATTTCTTTTTTCTCCGTCACAGGTACAATAAATCCACACAACAAGAAACGAATGAGCATACTGTATAATTCTACTTCATTGTATTCTGTACCATTCTGCAATCGTTCTAGTTCTGCTTTACAATCTGCGACATTAAAGAATTCTCCTGTTCGGCATTGATTTACGATGGCTTGCTCTATAGCATTCTCAGTATCTTTCAACACTTTACCTTTATTAACCATACCGAAATATAAAGAATCTATAGCTTCAATTAAAAATTCTTCATTATGACGTAGTAAATGAGCTTGTGACTCATGACATAATAGGGAACGACGGAATTGTGTATCATAATAAAAATCTAGGATTTGTTCCTTTGTATTCCAATCTCCACCTGACATAGTCTCAATTAACTCTCTACGTTCTCGTTTCATCCAAGTAATCGCCGACAATTGAAAGTCTGTATCCGCTACATATATCATATTATGTTTTCTAGCTCTGTTAATGAAATCACTCACATATACCGGATCATTGATAGGTTCTAAATACTCATGAGCAATATAATACGCTTTATGATCCAAGGCTGAATCAAAGCTGTCTGTTTTCCACTCCAATTTAGGAACAATATCTTTAGACTCTTTAATAAGCTCATTCATATGATGTACAAAGGAAATCGCTTTTTCTGTACGTTCTAATAAATCCATACCTTGATCATTTTGTGTGGCAAACATCATCATTTCACGAACTTGATTCAATCGATGCCAACCTGGGTATACGTTATAAGAAATATAGGCTACCCCACGCTCGGACAAGTTTACATTACAGATTTCTAAAATTTTATCTTTTACTACATCTGGTACCCAAGACCAGATTCCATGGACAATAATGTAATCAAATGTACCGAAGTCTTTATCAATTTTCAGAATATCTTGTTCTACTAATTTTACATTTTTAAGTTCAATGGCCTCAATAATTTCATTGCCGATTTCAATCTGAGATTCGCTGAGGTCAACGCCTACATAAGACCCTTCTGGATGATACACGGCTTGACCGATGATATTACCACCCATAGAACAGCCTAGTTCTAGGACACGAGCCTCTTTTGCTGGTACGGGATTTAAGCCCCATAACTTCGCCTTTGCTTCCAAACTGTTAACAGATGTTACTCCGAAGGATTTAGAAGGGTATACTAATTCGTTATACGAGTTTTTTAAGGATTCGATAACATCGCTTGCATCTTTTGCAACTGATGTATTTTTGTTTACGTTCATTATCAATGCCTTTCTTACTTTTATATTCGTCATCTCATAACGATATGCACACTGTTATCATTTTCACTGTATTCAATGTAATCAATTTATTATAACAGACTACCACAACTTTTGCTAATATTCTATAGACATATAGTATACGATTTGATTATAAAATATGTAATAATTGTAAAAGTATAACCATCGTATAGATAGCAAATCCTGCGTATAATACATTTAATATCCGGTTCACTACAATTTCTAGATTGATACGTCCCCTTTTAAAGAGTCTTTCATGGCGAACCAAAAAGAGATCCGGTTGACGAGAATTAGACGCGCCTAGAACAATACGGTACGCCTCAATAGCAGCCCGAATTCCCACTATAATACTGACACAAACGAGACCTAGCAACAAAGTATCTAACCATTGAGGATCGCGTATGAAGCCTTTCACTAGCAAAATACCCAACACATCCGCAGCACCGGTAAAAACGATTCCACTCATGGCTAATCCAGCTACTGCCTTAGGAGATACAAAGTTTAAAATTTCTTGCAATGCATGACCAGCATTCTTAGCTTTTTCCTCTTTTGACTCCGATTTCATCCATCTATGAATAGACCATAATTGGTATATGGTCCACGCTGTCAAATACGCTACATACATATGTAATTCTGTCATACAATCTCCTCCATTCTACTTTACTCACTCAAATTTGATAGGCTAAATTCTAAATTCCTTAAGGTCTCCTCCCATTGATTTTCTAAACTTTATCTTTGATGTAGTAGCATCTATACACCAAATAAATCTACCTTACACGCAGATAGTTTGCCAAGCCTTCTATAATTCATACTAACACAGTACGTTAAAATATACTACTGGTAAATGATTCTTGATGTTGTTAGGAACTCACTTGTTTTAACGATAGCAATACTAACACAATCATTTCCTTTGCTAATGAAAGAATACCTAGCCTACTAGGTAGGTTAGGTATTCATAATTCTATATCAACGTATTAATGTCCTTCTTTAACGTGAAAGATTTCCCCTGTGACAGCATCAATTTTAATTTCTACTTCACGAGTTAATGTTTCTCCATCGATTTCATAGTGAGCACGACCGTGATCTGTATCGAATTTCACTTTTTCAATGCGATAGTCTGGGTATGCCGTTTTAAAGATTTCCATCGCCTTTTCTTGCGTAATTTGTACTTGTTGTTGTGTCGCTTGCGGCGCTACGACTCCTGCTTGTTGTGGCACAGCTCCATTTGTCGTTCCTGCTGGGGTTCCATTCACTACCGGTGCTACTTGGATCGGACCTTTCACAGCTGGGATTGCACGTGTATATTGTTCACGATCTTGATACCAGAACCAGCCCATCGCACAACCTGTCACGATAACGCCCACAAAAAAAGAAATAATTGTACGTTTCATACTATGTCTCCTTGCTAAAATGTCACATTCTTAATTCGTATATAGAAATTGGCGATTGCCTATATTATGCTTGCATAGTGTATTTGCACACTATATTTATATACTAGATTTGCATACTACATTTACATAGCACATTCTCTTAGCACATCTATACAGTATATCTATATATTTCTATATAGCTCATAGGAGTATAGTATCATATCTTTATTTCCGTAAGCAAGGGGTGTCATAAAACTTCATCAAACTTTTAAACTATTCCTCTTATGCTAGCTATACTCACCACATACAGAATCAATACGCTCCCCTATTAGAATCATATGGTATTTAAGTTATCGTTAAATTCTCACAGTACATCATAAATTTTATAATGCCCTAAGACCTGCAAATAATTGGATAGTTCTCGCACTTCAGTTAAAGCTTGTTCTACTTCTGATTCTCGACCTTCTCCTTCGATATCGATGTAGAAGAAATACTCCCACGGTGTATGCATACATGGGCGTGATTTGATGTTGACCATGTTCAATTGATGTTCCTCAAAAACTCGTAGGACTTTCACCAGTGCCCCTGGCGTATTTGGTGTTTGTACAATAATGCTCAGTTTGTGCGCATCATGAATCCTTACATCCTTATGAGTGATGATGAAGAATCGCGTAAAGTTTTCCTTAAAGTTTGCAATGTCTGGGGCTAACAATGTGAGTCCATATAATTCTTTCGCAGATGCATTAGCAATGCATGCCTTCGTCACATCCTGTGTGTCGCTCACGTATTTCGCGCTCATAGCAGTATTATTCATAGGACTTAATTGCCAAGAACTGTGGGTCGCCAAAAATTGTGAGCATTGCATGAGGGCTTGCTCGTGAGAGTACACCTCTTGAATCGTGTCGAGGCTAGCACCCGGTACACCTAGCAAACTATGGCTAATGCGATGGCGCACTTCCCCAACGATGTGAATATTTTTATCTTTGATTAAATCCGTGCTATCCCGCACTTCCCCGACGATAGAGTTTTCAATGGGCAATATGGCATAATCGATGCGCCCTTCGTGGACAGCCTGTACGAGCTCACGATGACTTTGACAACGCTCAATCCGTTGCCCCTCCACGGAGCCGCCCTTTTCTATATATTTTGAAAGTACATTCTGCAACACTTCATAGGCATAGGCCCCAGGTACACCTGTATAACCTAGCACAGAATGTGCCAACTGTAGATCCGTAACTCGTTCATCTGCCATGGTAAACCCTCCTACTTTCCGTTCCCGATATTGACATACGTACACTATTATACACAAAAGCACGCGAAACTTTAAATACTCTAGGTTTTTCTCTTTATAAATTCCTCTATTTTTTTCTCAAGACCTCTCATAACTTACTTAGCCTAGGCGATGTTAGTGGCATCTAGACAATAACATATGCAAAAAGCGCGGCATACTCCGAAGCAAACTTAACGATAGTATCAGTTTGTGGAGGAGTGTGCCGCGCTTTTTTATACCTTATATACCAAATCTTAACCTAAGTGTGCTATCACAGCGTTAGTCATGCCTTGAGTGTTCACTTTTGTGAATCCTTCACGGTACATATCTCCTGTGCGATAACCTACATCAAGGACAGCTGTTACTGCTTGTTCGATAGAGTCCGCTACTGCAGGTAGATCCAAGGAGTAACGACACATCATGGCAGCAGACAAGATCGTGCCTAATGGGTTAGCAATGCCTTGTCCTGCAATGTCTGGTGCCGAACCATGAATTGGTTCATACAAGGAAGTACCTGTACCAATGGAGGCAGATGGCAACAAGCCAAGGGACCCAGAGATAACAGCGCCTTCATCACTCAAGATATCTCCAAATAAGTTAGTTGTCACTAGGACATCAAATTGACCTGGATTCGTCACCAGTTGCATGGCTGTATTATCTACATAGTAGTAATCCATGGAAATATCTGGGTTGGCTTCTGCTTTTTCTTTCGCAATTTTACGCCATAAACGAGAAGATGCCAATACGTTGGCTTTGTCTACGCTCACCACTTTGCCAGAACGTTTACGTGCTGTTTCTACAGCTACATCCATGATGCGTTCTACTTCATACCGAGCGTAGGTCTCTTTATCCCAAGCAAATTCGTTTGGTCCTTCTCCTTGAGCTTCTTCACGTTCCCCAAAGTAGATGCCACCAGTTAATTCACGAACGATAACGAAGTCAACATTTTCTACTAGTTCTGGTTTCAATGGAGAAAACTCACGCAATGCTGGATAGATTTTCACTGGACGTAAGTTGCAGAACAAGCCCAATGCTTTCCGCAAGCCAAGGATAGCTTTTTCTGGGCGGATAGATGGATCTACATCGTCCCATTTAGGACCTCCTACAGCACCTAATAATACAGCATCTGCCGCTTGGCATGCATCGATCGTGTCTTGTGGCAATGGTTCACCGAAAGCATCGATAGCTGCACCACCAGCTTTTTTCTTAATCCAATTAGCTGTTACACCCGCTTTAGCAAAGGCTGCGTCCACCACAGCACGCGCGGAATTTGTTATCTCTTCTCCAATGCCGTCACCAGCAATTAGGACAATTTGTTTTTCACTCATAGTAATCCTCTTTTGAAAGTCTCTACACTATACTAAAATATTTTATTTATCTAGTATACATACTATAGGGAATACCACTAGGCTAATCAATAATAGCATAACCTAGGGCCTCCTATTAATTCTATCATTCCTATCCGTCTTGTCTTGTTTTCGCAAAGTTTACAAGTCCACCTGCTTTGGCAATATTTTGCACAAATTGTGGTAGCGCTGTTCCTTGGTAGCTTTCACCTGTAGTCACATTATGGACAACACCTGTAGCCATTTCCACAGCGATTTCGTGACCTTCTTGAATGCGCTCCACAGCCTCGCCAATTTCGATCACTGGCAAACCGATGTTGATAGCATTGCGGAAGAAAATACGAGCAAAGCTATCTGCTACGATGCAAGAAATGCCTTTTTCTTTAATCACCGCTGGCGCATGTTCACGAGAGGAACCACAGCCAAAGTTTTTGCCAGCTACCATGATTTCACCGGCTTTCACATTCGGTGCAAAGGTAGTATCAATATCTTCCATAGCATGTTCTGCCAATTCTGCCATATCCGCAATCGCCAAATAGCGCGCTGGAATAATTACGTCTGTATCTACATTGTCACCGTAGCGCCAAATTGTTCCTTGAAAGTCTGCCATATTATACCTCCTCAGGGCTTGCTAAATACCCTGCTACTGCACTTGCTGCCGCCACATATGGGCTTGCCAAATATACTTCACTGTCTACGTGTCCCATACGGCCACGGAAGTTACGGTTTGTAGTAGAAACGGTGCGCTCTCCCTCTGCCATAATCCCCATGTAACCACCTAAGCAAGGACCACAAGTTGGTGTGCTTACAGCGCAGCCTGCTTCGATGAAGATGTCCATCAAGCCTGCTTTCACAGCTTGGTTGTACACATCTTGAGATCCAGGGATGACGATGCAACGTACAAAGTCCGCCACCTTGCGACCTTTAAAAATTTCTGCGCACATCTGTAAGTCTTCAAAGCGGCCATTCGTACAGGAACCGATGATAACTTGGTCGATTTGAATACGGTCTTCTTTCACAATATCTTTCATGTAATGCGTGTTGGAAGGAAGATGTGGGTACGCCACCACTGGAGTTAATTCGTCCAATTGAATAGTTACCACTTGACAGTATTCTGCATCTTCGTCTGCTGCAATTGGCTCGATAGGACGTGTGATGCGACCTTGGATATACTCCTCTGTCACTGCATCGTACGGGAATACCCCGCATTTTCCGCCCGCTTCGATAGCCATATTACAGATGGTCAAGCGGTCTGCCATTGTCATGTATTGCACACCAGATCCATGGAACTCAAGGGCTTTGTAACGAGCTCCATCCACACCAATTTTGCCGATTAAGTCCAACACAATATCTTTACCGGAAATCCATTTTGCAGGTTTTCCTTCTAACACAACTTTAATCGTTTCTGGCACTTTGAACCAAGTTTTGCCTTCTGCCATAGCGACCCCAGCATCTGTAGAACCTACACCAGTAGCAAAAGCATTCAATGCACCGTACGTACAAGTGTGAGAGTCGGCGCCGATGATCATTTCCCCTGGTCCAATCAAACCTTGTTCTGGTAATAATACGTGCTCGATACCCATACGACCTACTTCAAAATAGTGCGTAATCTTATGTTGTCGTACAAAATCACGCATCACTTTGGCTTGTGTAGCGGATTTAATATCTTTATTCGGTGTAAAATGGTCCGGTACTAAGTAGATACGGTCTGCATCGAATACAGGCTTACCGATTTTTTCAAACTCTTTTTTCGCTGGCGGAAATGTAATATCGTTCATTAAGATGAAATCTAATTGACACTCGATCATTTGACCTGCTTTTACTTCTGCTAGCCCTGCGTGACGAGCCATATTTTTTTCTGTTATGGTCATACCCATGACATTAACCCTCCTGGTTTCCAAACTCTTGTTCTAATTCTTTTGCTAAATAAATGGCATTCACTGCGTTGATATAGGCGTTTACACTAGATTTTACGATATCTGTGCTCACCCCACGGCCTTGGAATCTGCGGCCATTGTAGTTAACTTTCACAACCGCCTCACCAAGGGCATCCTTACCCACTGTTACGGAGCGGATTTGGAAATCTTCCAATACAAATGGTGTATTCACTAACCGTTCGATAGCTCTGAAAGAAGCATCTACTGGACCATCACCAACAGCGGCATCCATGCGTTCCCCATTCGGAGTTAATACACGAATGCTAGCAAGCACGTATCCATTTTGATCGGAATGATAATCGTGTTGTACCACGTGGAATGCTTGCTCGTGATGCATAGTATCCATCACTAAAGCATAAATATCTTCATCATACACTTGTTTTTTCTTATCTGCTAAGGTTTTGAATTGAATGAACAATTCATTCACTCGTTCTTCTTCTAACTGAAAGCCTAGATTCACTAGATGATCTTCAAAAGCATGGCGTCCAGAATGTTTACCCAATACGATGGACGTTTTTTCTGCTCCTACGCTAGCAGGAGTCATGATTTCATACGTCGTTGGATTGTTCAACATACCATGTTGATGAATGCCGGACTCATGTGCGAAGGCATTGGCACCTACGATAGCTTTGTTAGGAGATACAGCAACACCGCAAAGTTTGCTCACCAATTTACTAGTACGAGTGAATAGTGGTGTGTCGATGTGTACATCGAATGGATAATGGTCATGACGAGTTTTAATAGCCATCACCACTTCTTCGATAGCCACATTACCAGCTCGTTCTCCCAAGCCATTCATAGTACATTCCACTTGACGAGCCCCCGCTTCGATAGCTGCCAATGTGTTCGCATTAGCAAGGCCTAAGTCATTATGACAATGTACACTGATGATTGCCTTTTCTATACCTTTCGTATGTTCTTTGATGTAACGAATACGATTACCAAACTCTTCTGGTGTCATGTAGCCTACAGTATCTGGTACATTCAAGATAGAAGCTCCACCTTCAATAGCCACTTCAAAGACACGACATAGATAATCTAAATCTGTACGAGACGCATCTTCTGCGGAGAACTCGATTTCATCGAATTTACCTTTTGCAAATTCAAGGATGTGTTTCACAATATCTAACACTTCTTCACGAGTCTTTTTCAATTTATATTCTAGATGAATATCGCTAGTAGCGATAAACACATGAAGACGACTGCGCTCTGCTCCTGCTAGTGCTTCTGCTGCTTTTGTAACGTCATTTTCATTGGATCGAGCCAATGCTGCGATAGTACATCCACGTACTTCTTTAGCAATCGTAGCTACCGCTTCAAAGTCACCTTCCGACGCCGCTGGGAAACCAGCTTCGATGACATCTAATCCAAGGCGCACAAGAGCTTGTGCAATCTCTACTTTTTCTGGTGTTTGAAGGGAAACACCAGGTGTTTGCTCCCCATCACGTAGTGTAGTATCAAAAAAATAAATTCTGTTATCCATGGTTATTCCTCTTTCTGACTAATCTATATCTGTTCGTATATCTATTCTAATGGATGATTTTAAAAAACTGAATATGTGGCCTCCATATCTCACCTTTGCTAAAATCATTCCTATGGTGGTTTTAAGTACGTGCCCTCTGAGATTTCTTTCAGAGAATAGAAAAACGCCCCCAGAGATGTCTATGCATCCCTAGGGGCGTTATATAATATATTGGTTGTAAAGTAGTTTTTACATTTTACATACTGTCTGTCCTAGTAGTACATTACAGATTCTAACATTGTTAAGTGCGGTTGTTTGTCATAATCATCCGCCTATCCTACTGTTAGTAAGCCATGCTTACATCTATCAGAACATTCCAATAGAGTTTACTTGTACTGTATACCTTATACAGATCTCATCGTAAAATGTAAGAACTTCATAATCAACCTATGATACAAAAAAGCCCCTCAATGTGCAGCGCACATCAAGGGGCATTATCATTTCAATAACACGGTCCCACCCTAGTTGGTTCTCACAGTTATAACGGAACTACCGTCAATGACTACTTAGTTTCACCATCGCTGCTCACAGGGGAGTTTCAATATAATCGTCCTACTACTTCACACCGACCAGTAGCTCTCTGAAAGCAACTAACTATATCTTTATACCTGTTCATCGCATTTGCTTTATGTAACTGAAGACTATTCTATAGTATTTCGAGTCGCTTGTCAATAGACTAATGTGTTTTTCATTTAAGTGTGTACACAATACGAATAAATTCTGTTATATAGTACAAAAGGACTGCACCCAGAATCTATTGTATTCTCGTTACAGTCCTTTCTATATTACATACTCACTATGTCTTATTTTTTATTTTCGATGGCCGCTTTCACAAATCCTTTGAACAATGGATGTGCATTGTTTGGACGAGATTTCAATTCTGGGTGGAATTGTACGCCTACGAACCAAGGATGATCTGCTACTTCAACGCATTCTACTAGACGATTGTCAGGGGATGTACCAGAGATAATCAAACCTGCATCTGTCAATTGTTGACGATAGGCATTGTTGAATTCCCAACGATGACGATGGCGCTCGTAAATCAAGTCTTCGCCGTATGCTTCATGTACTTTTGTACCAGGTACTGTTTTACATGGATATACGCCAAGACGCATTGTACCGCCTTTTTCATCTACATCTACTTGTTCGTCCATTAAGTCGATGACAGGGAACTGGCAACTTTCATCAAATTCTGTGGAAGTAGCGCCTTTCATATCTAAAACGGAACGAGCAAATTCCATCACAGATGTTTGCATGCCCAAGCAAATGCCAAGGAACGGCACTTTGTGCTCACGAGCATATTGGATGGTCGAAATTTTACCTTCTACACCACGGCAACCAAAACCGCCTGGTACTAAGATACCATCTACATCTTTATATACTTCGGCTAAATCAGTACCTTCAGCTTCTACCGCTTCAGAATCAACCCATTTAATGTTCACTTTTGTATCTTCTACGATACCTGCATGACCCAACGCTTCTGCTACAGAAATGTACGCATCATGTAATGCTACGTATTTACCAACAAGAGCGATGGTAATTTCTTGTTTAGGATGTAAGATTTTATGAACCATTTCTTTCCATTCTGTCATATCTGCAGGACGATCTTCTAGGTTCAATTTGCGTACAACAATGCTGTCTAATCCTTCATCTTGCATCATCAAAGGCACTTCATAGATCGTGCTGCAAGTGCGGTTTTCCACGATAGCATCTGGATCCACGTCACAGAATAATGCCAATTTATCTTTCATTTCACGGGAAATTTCTTTTTCCGTACGGCATACAATGATATCTGGTTGAATACCGATGCCACGAAGTTCTTTTACGCTATGTTGTGTTGGTTTTGTTTTCAACTCACCAGCTGCACTAATATATGGTACCAATGTTACGTGGATATATAACACATCATCACGGTTGACTTCTTTTTTCACTTGGCGGATAGCTTCCAAGAACGGTAAGCTTTCAATATCCCCTACAGTACCGCCGATTTCTGTAATCACCACATCTGCATTATCTTCTTTACCTACGCGGAACACAGCATTTTTAATTTCATTCGTAATATGAGGGATAACTTGCACTGTAGAGCCAAGATATTCACCTTTACGTTCTTTATTGATCACAGACCAATACACTTTACCAGCTGTAATATTGGATGTTTTACCTAAGTTAATGTCGATGAAACGTTCATAGTGACCTAAATCTAAGTCAGTTTCTGCACCGTCGTCAGTGACGAACACTTCACCATGTTGATAGGGACTCATTGTACCTGGGTCAATATTAATATATGGATCAAATTTTTGAATTGTCACCTTATATCCACGGTTTTTCAACAAACGTCCCAAGGATGCTGCAGTAATGCCTTTACCTAATGATGATACGACGCCACCTGTTACGAAAATATACTTTGTTGACATGATGCCTCCCTAATAAATTATGCGCTTCTGATTACATTTTTTCAGGAGCAGAAATACCTAAGATACCAAGACCATGTTGTAATACACGTGCTGTTGCCGTAATCAAGCCTAATCGAGCTTGTTGCAATTCTGGTTCAACGCCCATGATACGACCTTGTTTATAGAAGGAATGGAATAGACTTGCTACATCGTACAAGTATTTAGCAATACGATGTGGTGCTTTATTATTAGCAGATAGTTGAATTTCTTCTGGATAAGCCGCTAATTTTTTAATCAATTCCACTTCTTGTTCACTTTGCAATGCTGTGAAAGATGTATTTGCCCAGTCGCCATAGGCAATACCCGCTTCTTTTACTTGTCCAAAAATACTATGAATACGAGCATGTGCATACTGGATGTAGTACACTGGATTGTCGTTAGATTTAGAGGATGCCAAATTGATGTCGAAGTCCAATTGACTATCTAAGGAGCGCATCAAGAAGAAGTATCTTGCTGCATCCACTCCTACGTCTTCAATCAATTCATCCAAAGTAATAGTTTCACCAGTACGTTTGGACATTTTTACAAGTTCCCCATCACGGTATAAAAATACCATTTGTAATAACAGAACTTCTAACTTATCTGGATTGAACCCAAGCGCTTCCATAGCTGCTTTTACACGAGCAATATAACCATGATGGTCAGCACCCCAAATGTTAATTAATTGTTTGTAACCACGTTCGTATTTATCTTTGTGGTACGCAATATCTGCGGCTAAGTATGTTGGTTCTCCATTATCACGGATAACTACACGGTCTTTGTCATCTCCATATTGCATAGATGCCAACCAGTAAGCGCCATCTTTTTCATACATTCCGCCAGACTCTAATAACTGATTCACCAATGTGCGAATCTCACCGCTTTTATGCAAACTACGTTCGCTAAACCAACGATCAAACCCTACGCGGAAATTACGTAATGTTTTGCGTAATCCATTTAATTTTTCTGTTAAAGCAAATTCTTTAAAGAATGGAACACGCTCTTCTTCTGGAAGCACTGCAAAGAAATCGCCTCTCCAGTTAATCAATTCCTGCGCTGTATCGATGACATCTTGACCACGATAGCCAGACTCAGGGAACTCATGTTTCATATCTAATAATTCCAAATAACGAGCATTCACAGAGGCCGCTAAGTTGTCGATTTGTTTACCTGCATCATTAATGTAATATTCAGCAAACACATTATATCCAGCTGCACGCATTAAATTTACCAACGCACTACCATAGGCAGCACCACGACCATGGCCTACATGTAACAAACCAGTTGGGTTTGCACTAACATACTCGATTTGCACTGTATCTTCTTCACGAAGTGGTGCATTACCATATGTGTCCCCTGTTGTTAATATATTTTTTAAAGTATCGTAAATCACATCAGAGGCTAGGAAGAAATTAATAAATCCCGCACCAGCTACTTCTGCGCGCTCTAACCAATCATAGTTCATATGGGAAATGATCGTTTCCGCAATGGCACGTGGGTTAGATTTCGCTACTCGTGCAGATTGCATAGCAATATTCGTAGAAAAATCGCCAAATTCTTTCTGCGGTGGCACTTCCAAATGTGCCTCTGGATAGACACCTTCTGGTAATTCTCCTTGTTCTAGAGCTATCTGCAAAGCATCCTTAATGGCTGCTTTCAAAACTTCTTTCATGTCCATAATGTACATCCTCCCGAATCTCTACATATAGTTGGTTGTAAAATTGCCATTCACCACCAACAGAGATATCATATCCTAAACAAATATGACCCTTGCCATCTTTCAAATCTATATCTAATTCATGTGTTAGCATAGCTAGTTCTACCGCCCCATATGGCGTTTCCAAACTTGCAATGTTAGTCTTCCCCAGTTGATACTCATGGCGCATAGAAAATTCACCAGTTCTTAGGAGTACCACCGAATCCTTATAGGCTTTAATGGTTGTTTTTGTATTCCCCAAACCAGTGACTTCACTTTCATCATAAATGATGTGTTTCGCCAAGGCTGTTTCATAATACTTACCAGAGGATACTAATTCCACCACCGTATCTTCTCCATCCGCATCACGTTGCGTACTTTTCACGGACACAATGACTCGTTTCATTAGCATTCCTCCTCTCGTATTCACGCACTATCTGTATCATTTCATTATATCACAATTTGCCGCAATGAGGGCATCTTTTTGGGCCCGTTCCATGCGCTTTACTTGCTGTTCCATGGATTGAGCATCTTGCTTTCTACTGAAAGCTGTACTCCATACTAAAGTGACTGGTCTTCGACTTCGTGTATACTTGGCGC
This sequence comes from Veillonella sp. 3627, assembly GCF_003992195.1. Lineage (NCBI taxonomy): Bacteria > Bacillati > Bacillota > Negativicutes > Veillonellales > Veillonellaceae > Veillonella > Veillonella sp. 3627. The sequence goes on from NZ_RQVG01000007.1 coordinate 64,122, forward strand.
CCCCTTTAATTTCACCATTATGAGCTCGTATACGTTTTTCTAAATCCGTAGTCCATCCCGTATATAGAGAGCCATCTGCACAGCGTACCATATAGGTGTAAAATTTTTCTTCCATCTTATTCACCAGCTGGAATTGGTGCTAAATCAACAGACTGAATCACCACTGGTTCTTTTGGAGTATCCCGTTTATCTCTCGGCACACGACTGATCGCTTCTACCACGTCCATACCCTGTACAACCACTCCAAAGATAGTGTGTTTGTTATCTAGCCATGGGGTTGGTGCCACTGTAATAAAGAACTGAGCATTCCCTGTATTAGGGCCTGCATTAGCCATCGCCAAGATCCCCATTTTATTAAAGTGTAAATCATTGCTTACTTCATCAGGAATTGTATATCCAGGACCACCTTTTTTATTATCTCCACCTTGGATCATGAATCCATCGATAACACGGTGAAAGGTTAAATTATTGTAATATCCTTGCTCAATTAAACTTTTAAAGTTTTTCACAGTAATAGGGGCCTTACTGCCATATAGACGTACTTTGATATCGCCTTTATTCGTATGAATCGTTGCATATTCATCAGCAATTGGTGTCGCATCAAAGCTAGGCATTTTTGTTTCTACTTTCACTTCTTTCCCTACTTCAGATTTTGCTTGCTGAGCTGCGTCAGTACCACAAGCAGCCGTCACTACTAACGTTGCTCCTAATAGCGCACTCAGTAAGATACGTTGTATATTCATTAATTGTTGTCTCCATTTCTAAAATAAAGACCGCCGTTAGATGAAACCTCTAACGGCGGTCTTTATTTATTATATCATACTTGACGCAGATGTGCAAAAAGAATCTACCCTATCTCGCCAAGACTTGGCGAATATAATAGCCACGTGCTCGCAAAGAACCATTCAAGTAAACAATCTCATTCGATTTCACACGAATCAAATACAATGCATCATCACGTTCTAATAATTTTTCCATACCAATTTCTGTTAGTACCTTAGCATACTCTTCATCATCAGGGCCTAGCACCGTTGCCACACCTTGAATCTGAACACTCTTCGCCGTACCTGGACCCTCATAAGGGTCGAACACAGTAAGAGATACGTTTTTATCTTCTTCTAAGTGAAAGAATTTCTCACCACCTTCAGAGAAAATATCAATGTATCCACCATGCACAGTATACGATAATGGAGTGCAACGGACACCCGTTTCACTATGCGTCGACAAAGCACACGTATGATGGGCTTTCAAAAAATCAACAATCTCAACATGCAATTCACGTGGGTCCATCTTTCTTGCAGTTTTATCCTTCTCTGTCCAAAAAGAAGCTGCTACTTTATAATCCATCAATTCTCCTTTCAACCCCTGCACGAACTTACCTCATTCTATTATAGCACTAACAGCCATGTCCATTTCAAGTACTTGCAGAATAATTTTGAAAGTTATTATTAAAAACTTAGCTCAACCAAAGTAAATACGATACATTCGAAGCAAACTAAGCAAAGCGCAAGTTTGCATATCACCCCACACCTTGAGGAACGCAGTTAAGCGTAGCAGCCTTGTGGCGTTCCTTTACTACCTAAATCACACAAACGCAAGAAGAGCACGGTGTGCTCCAAATAAACTAAGGTAATGTCACGTTCATTTATATCATAATTACACCTATCCTAAAAGAGCACGGCATGTTCCTGAAGAAACATTATGAAATACCGTTTCTGAAGGAATGTGCCGTGCTCTTTATTTGCTTTATATAGTATTGTTTGAACGTGACAATCATCAACAGGAGAGCATCGTGCTCTTCCCTTTATCTTATTAAAAACACCACAGGCTGCATAGCAAAACAAGAGACGACTTAGTCACGATCATATTTCACGCGATAAATCTCACCCGTATCCGCATCAATTTTTACATCAACTTCTTCGTATCCACGGAAACCTTCAATTTCATAATGAGGGCGACCATAGTCCACATCAAAATCAACATCTTTAATTTGATAATCTGGATATTGTGCTTTAAAAATTTCCACCGCACGATCATAGCTAATGGCTGCTTGCGCTTGTACCGGTGTATATTTACTGAAAGCCGCTTGTGTTGGCACAGCCACTGAAAATAAACCTGCACCTACCACAACTGCTAACGCTAATTGTTTCATTACTTTATTCATAGTATGCTCCTCAATAAACGAAACTTATCTTTTATATCGATATATTTCTATATCCTATGATATTAGTATATATTAGATGCAAATAGGACGTCAAATATAACCATAGATCTCTCTATGCTAAATTTGCATAGTTATAAACTATAACAAAATAAACAGCCCTCTTTTTCCCTAAGGAACGCAGTTAGCCGTAGTAGACTTGTGACGTTCCCTTACTACCTAACTCACACAAACACAAGAAGACCGTAACATGCTCCTAAACAAACATAACCACTGTATCAGTTTGAGAAGGAGTATGTTGCGGTCTTCCAATCCCCTAAGGAACGCAGTTACGAGTAGTAGCCTTGTGGCGTTCCCTTAACTACCTAAGTCACACAAACACAAGAAGAGCACGGCATGTTCCGGAGCAAACCTAACCACTGTATCAGTTTGCGGAGGAATATGCCGTGCTCTTCCCTTATGCTAATTAAGAACGCCACAGGCTATATAGCGGAACTAGTGACGCCCCACAGGCTATATAGCATCACCAGTGACCCTTATAGTACGATGTAATGTATCACAGCATATGTGATGCCCAACATAACAAGAACTGCCACATAATCAATGCCTTGCAAGCTAACTTTCCGCATAAATGTATGTTGCTGATTTCCAAAGCCTCGAAGTTCCAAAGATAATGCCATTGTCTCCGAACGACTCAATGATTTCAGCATCAACGGTTGGATGACCGTCATGTAAGATTTTATCTTCGTCAGCCAATTCCCTTCTAACGACATGCCTCGACAGGCCTGTGCTTCTTGCACCGCTTTACTTTCACGTAAAAAGTCAGGCACAAAGCGTAACGCCGCTGTAAACATAAAGGCATACGCATAGGGGATACGACATTGTTGTACAAGAGCCACTGTTAAATCTTGCGTTTTTGTTGTTACAATGAGCATCATAAAGATGGTGGTCATCGTCAACATGCGCAAAGCTGTTACAACCGCAGAGTCCACGGACCAGCTACCCAAATACTGTACAATACCTAAGAACGCAGAAAACCCGATTAAGGCGAATAATGCTTTCCATTGACGCAACAAGATACCACCAATCAGCATTACCAGCAATTCTACTCCAAATAATGCTAACAATAGTTCCGGAGTTTTCATAGCAATGGCTAAGATGGACACGAAGATTGTTGCCCAAATTTTTGTTAATGGTACAAATTTCATCGGTCTCCTCCTATCCTTTCACATACTCTGCATAGCGCAGTTCAAATTCTTTCATAGATTTACAATACCCTAAGGCTGGTACCGTTTCACTAAGCACTACACTCGGTGGCTTCGTTAAACCGAGTTCTAATAGATCCTCACGATGCGTAAATAATTCTTCCGGGGATCCATCGAAGGCTTTTGTGCCATATCCCATAATGATCACTCGTGTAGAATATTCCGCCATAATTTCCATATCATGGGTAATGAGTAATATGGTCAAACCTTGGGCTTGCAATTCTTGTAACAACACAAGTAAACCTTTTGTTTCTGTTCCATCTTGTCCACTAGTAGGTTCGTCAAGAATCAACAGTTTAGACTGCATCGCTAACGCTGAGGCAATCGCTACTCGTTGCTTTTCTCCACGGCGTAAGCCTAATGGATAGGATTCTGCTAAATGGGAAATACCTACTCGTTCTAGAGCATCTTGTACGATGCGATCTACCGTTGCTTTGTCGTATCCCAACTGTTCAGGACCAAATGCCACCTCTTCTGCCACAGTCTGGCGGAACATTTGGCGATCTGGTTGTTGAAATACATAGCCAATAAAACGTCCTCTTTCAGAGGTAGGCATATTCGTAATATCTTGGCCGTCGTAAGAAATCTTACCTTCTACAGGTGTTTCCAAACCCACTAATAAACGGGTCACAGTGGTTTTTCCACAACCATTTCGACCACCTAATGTGATGAACTCACCATTCCCAATTGTGAAAGTTACATCTTTCATAATATCTTGTCCCGGTACGTAGGAAAAGCGCAGATTTTCAACTTGTAACATATTAGCGTTCTCCTTTCATAAGACTAGACTTCGCAGATGCTAAAGACAACCATGGGGTATCTAAAGCAATCCCTTTTGCTGCTAAGGATTTATAAGTCACAAATAAGGATGGCAATGCATCTACGTATGTATTCGTATCATACATATAAGACAATACATTTTCTACAGAGCTGTCGATTTTTAGCTCCCCACCATCGATTAATACCATACGATTTGCATATGGTAAGACAGCATGTAAATCATGGTCAATAACCACAACGGTAATACCATGGTCACGATTCAAGGAACCTACTAAGCGATATAACTCTTCTGTGCCTTCTGGATCTAAAGAACTAGTCGGTTCATCTAAGACTAAAATGGATGGGTTGACCGCTAATACAGAGGCAATGGCCAACCGTTGACGTTGTCCTCCAGACAAGCTGTACACATTGCGGTCTTCCAATCCAGTTAAGCCTACTTGTTCTAATACGATGGCTGTACGCTCTTGAATCGCCTCCGCTGTATAACCACGATTTTCAAGGGCAAAGGCTACTTCCTCTGCCACCGTCATGGTCACTAGTTGTGTATCATAGTCGGCTAAGACGATACCGATATCATCTGCTACATCTGGAATTTCTAATTGCGTCACTGCTTTTCCATTGATGAATACCATGCCTTCCATGGTACCACCATAGAACTTCGGTACAGCTCCTGCCATAGCCATGCAAATGGTAGATTTACCACAGCCTGCTGGGCCTGTAATGACAAGGAAATCCCCTTCGTTCACCACTAAGTTAATATCTTTCACGGCATACTGCGTTTGATTCCCATAGCGATAACTCATATGCTCGATAACAATCGGTGCTTTCACAGACGGTACAATGTGTAAATCACTGTGATCACTGCTATCCGTCAATTCTTGCCCTTTCACAGTTTGACGAGCCAATAATTTTTGCGCTGGAATGTACAAGAATGGTGCCACTACCGCATTACAAAGGGATACCATCAACACCAATGGCCACATAGCATTCCAATACACATTGCTAGGCAATCCTAACACGAGATATAAGCAAGTAATAAAAGCTCCACCAGATGCTACAGTACTGATGAAAGCACTTAAAATCGGCATTACATTTAGCCTACCAATTTTCAGATTAGAAATATAATGCACTAACACAGCACAAGTGAAAGCCCCCAAAGGCTCACTAATCAGGTTACCATATGGCAATGCCGATTTTGACGTGAATACATTAATCAAGGCCGCTACCAAACCAATACCTAAACTTTGTCTAAGGGTTGGACGCGTTAAGTTGATAGCTACGCAATAAGTAGCTATAGTCCAGTTCGGTGTGACCCCTGCCACACTTGGGGATACAGCATGTAAAATCGTTCCCAAAGCTAGCATGATGGTACTCACCGTTATCCAACGAAACTGACCACCTTGTACATGCGTGTAAGTCAGTTTCGACACATCTTTGATTTCTTTCATACGTTCCTCCCTATCATCTTCTATATCACTTGTATCGTATATTCTAAAATACAATTATACTATTTTTTTATGATTCATGCTATCACTAGGATAATATTTATATCAAAAAAAGACCACAACACTTTCCCAAGGAAATGTTGTGGTCTTTGCTACTGTATAGACGATAGCCATTTACCCACGGCTAGCTGCCAATAATTGTTTTGTATACGGATGTGTTGCCAATCCCAAGTCTTTTGATGTCAAGGTTTCTACAATCGCACCTTCTTTCATCACTATAATCCGATCGGTAAGCGCTTGCAAAACGCCTAAGTCATGGCTGACAAACACATAGGTAAACGGTTGCTCTTCGTAAACGTCTTGAATCAGTTCGATGACCCGAGCTTGATTGCACACATCGAGGGCACTCGTCGGCTCATCAAATAAGACAAGCTCAGACCCAACTGCCATCATGCGGGCTAAAACCAATCGCTGTAACTGGCCTCCGCTCAATTCATGGCGGTATTTCTTCCACACCGATGTATCCAATCCCACCTTTGAAAGCCACCATTCACAGCGCTCTTTCGCCTCTTGTCTTGTGCCTATCCCAAAATTCACGCAAGGCTCTAGCATAAATTCACCTACTGCCATGCGAGGGCTAATGCTGTGAAAGGAGTTTTGGAACATCACTTGCAAGGAACGATAGAGCTCTCTCTCATTTCCTTTCCATTGGGAGGTAGATTTTCCAAACAAAGAAAGGTTCCCTGAAGTTGGCTCTTCTTGCAAGGATAGCAATCGCAATAAGGTACTTTTACCAGATCCACTGCCCCCCGCTATTCCGATGCGCTCTCGTTCTTGCACGGACAAACTCACATCTTGCAGTGCTGGCACCGTTTCCCCTTTGCGGGTATATAGTTTGCTGACGCCCTGAACTTCTAGTATCATACTTTCACCTCCTGCAAGGACTGTAAAAGTAGCTTCGTATATTCATGTTGCGGATTCGATAAAACCTCTTCGGTCTTACCGATTTCCACTAACACACCTTCATGCATAATGCCTACGCGATCCGCCAATCTACGGGCTATCTGAATATTGTGTGTGATAAACAGCAACGTATTCTGCAACCGCTGTTGCACCTCTTCTAGGACTTTCACAATATCCTGTTGCACCAATACATCAAGAGCGCTAGTCGGTTCATCTGCAATAAGTAGTTGCGGATGTATGAGTAAACTCATAACGATAGCCACACGTTGTTGCATGCCCCCACTCAGTTGAAATGGATAGGACGCAAGTAATGCCTTTCCTTGTGGTAAGGAAACCGCCTCTAGCAGGTTCAAAATATCGCCTTCATCGTAGGCCTTTCCATGGGAGGCTAAGATTACTTTCATCTGCTCTCCAATACGTTTGAATGGGTTTAAATAATTACCTGGATTTTGGTAAATCATGGCTATATGTACACCACGTACATCTTGCCATTCCTTAGGTCCATAAGTGAGCAAATTATCTCCCCCATAGTGGATGGCTCCCGTTAGGTCTGCCTGTTCTAACAAACCTAAGAAAGCTTTCGCTACAGTAGATTTTCCGGACCCACTTTCACCAATGATGGCAAAGATTTCATTCTGTTTTAACGTGAAAGATACCTCTTTCACGACCTTTACTCCATCGTAAGAGACGGATAAATTGTCTACGCTTACTAAATCTGTATTAGTCAATGGTACTATCCTTTGTCATTACACAAGAATTAAATTGGGGCTACTATTTCGCCCTTTACACATGCCTACCATCTTGTAAGGCATCACTAATGTAATTTAATAACACAACAGTGATAAAAATTGCTAACCCTGGATAGATCAACAACCAAGGCGCTGTTTGCAAGAAATCTCGAGCATTCAGCAAGATAGCACCCCATTCTGGTGTAGGCGGTTGTACGCCAATACCGATCAAGGAAAAGCTTGCCACCGTAATAATCGTGTCCCCCATATGTTGAATGATGACCAACAATAGAGTCCCTCGAAGATTGGGAATCATGTAGCGACGGATAATGCGCCACAAGGACGCCCCAGACATACGTGCTACAACCACATATTGTGCTTGTTTTTCCAAATTCACCAAGTTCCGCGTAATCTTTGCGTATTCTGCCCAACGAGTTAGGCACAGTGAAATGATAATATTTTCCACAGACGGCCCCAATATACCGATACAGGCAATAGCCACGATCATGCTAGGGAACCCTAGTATCATATCGATGCAACGAGATCCCAATTCATCAATATACCAAGGACTCATACTTAGCAAACCACCGATACAAATGCCAATGACACTGCTAATGGCAATGATGGATATGGCTATGAACAACGAATCTTGTCCGCCCCATAATATCCGTGAAAGTACATCACGCCCCAATTGGTCCGTGCCTAGTAAATGCGTTGCACTTATATCTTGTAATCTAGCCCCTAAATTTGTTTCATTAGGGTCAAAGGGAGCTAACTGAGAACCAAATAGAAAGAGTCCCATCCAAAGTATAGTCAGTAAAATGGCCCCTAAGAGTAGCTTATCTTGTTTCCATAAACGAATCATGGGCGCCCTCCATATCTTCTTTCAGGATGAAGTAAGTACATCCATATATCCACTGATGTATTGACCACCACATAGACTAGAGAAATCCATACGATATAACTTTGAATCACAATATAATCACGACTAATAATACCATGTACCATGAGTTGGCCCATCCCTTTGACAGAAAATACCGTTTCAATCACTGCAGAACCGCCCAACATAGCGCCGGTCGTAATCCCTAACATGGATAACAGCACAAGGCGCACTTGAGGAATGATGTAATCACGATAGATATATGCGGTACGTATACCCATCGTTTTTGCTCCTATCACCGGTAACGATGCATACGCCTGCACCACTGCATTGCGAACACGACGAATGTATAAGCCACAAAACCAAATCGCCAAGGTAATACTCGGCAACACGTAAGCACTTAACCCCTTCGTATTTGTCACAGAGAAAATAGGAATCTTCACAGCTAGCGCATATAATAACAACAATCCTACCCAAAATGCTGGTACTGCCAATGCTAAAAAGGATACTATACGCACCACATAATCGACCCAAGTATCTTTATAATGCGCTGCCAGTCCTCCTAAACCTATCGATAGGATACTGCCTAAACCAATGGAAACTGCCACCAAGGATAAGGTCCTTGGCAAAGCACTTTGCAACAAATCTACAACGGGCACATTCAGGAAGATAGACTGCCCAAAATCTCCATGTAACATTTGCCACAACCAACGACCATATTGTATATACCATGGATCATTAAGGCCTAACTCTTGTCGAATTTGTTCCACTATAGTAGGATCTGGCGTCATACCTTGCAGATAAAACCGTGCCGACACTGGATCTACAGAAGACATTTGCATTAAGAGAAACGTTCCCAATGTGACTGCCAATAATACACCTACCATAGATGCCAATTTATATAATAATATTCGTACCATATCAATCCACCTTTCCTTTATATATTTTCTCTTAAAGTATATAGGATAGGGCCTTTCTTTGTAAATATCAAAATTTAATTTATCCGTGATATTATGATTAAATATATAATTACAAAGGCATTTAGCAAATTATATACTCCCAATATGCATTAATTTTTATGAGAATCATTGTCTTTTATAGGGAAATACAGTATACTATAGTTATTATTAAGTTTTTTATAAGGAGGATATATGAAAAAATGGGTTGCACTAGCAATGACGCTGTTTGTTGCTATCGGTTTAATTGCTGGCTGTGGTTCTAATGAATCAAGCAAAACTGGCAAGCATTTGAATCTTGGTTTATATTGGTTTGGTGAAACATTGAACCCTACACATGAATGGGATGCGTGGACATTGACACGAATCGGTGCGGGTGAAACGTTGGCAACGGTAAGTTCAGATATGAAATTTGAACCTCAGTTAGCCGATTCCTGGGAAGTGGTGGATCCTTTAACATGGAAATTCCATATTCGTGAAAACGTAAAATTCCATAATGGTTCTATGATGACGCCTATGGCGGTAAAAGCATCTATTGAACGTACAATCGCCGAGAGCAAGCGTTCCAAAGAAGCTGTAAAGATAGACTCTATTACAGTGGATGGTCAAAATCTAATTATTAAAACAACAGAACCAAATGTTGATTTACTAGCTAGTTTAACTGAGCCTGCTTTTGTCATCGTAGATGTACAAGGTACAACAGATATGGATAATACGCCAATTTTGACTGGTCCTTACAAAATTGTAAAACATACAAAAAAAGAAGAAATTCAGTTGGCGCAGTTCAAAGAATACTGGGGTGGAACACCTGCTTTAGATTCTTTAACAGTTAAAGATCTAGAAGATAATAATAAACGTGCTATGGCTCTACAGTCTAAAGATGTAGATATGATCCAAAAGGTAGATAGTGCTAATCGAAGTTTATTTGAAAAGGGTGATTATAACATCATTGAGTCCGCAGGGGTTCGCACATATATGCTACAGTTGAATGTCCGTGAAGGCAATGTATTATCAAATCCAACCGTACGAGCAGCTATCGCAAATATGATCGATTATGATGCATTAGCAAAAGTAATCGGTAATGGTGCCGTTACTGGAGGTGCGCCATTCCCTCCAACAGCCAACCTAGGCTTTGACGAGCTAAAAAATAAACAACATAAAGATTTAGCTAAAGCAGATAAATTACTAAAACAAGCTGGTTACACAAAACAAGGTGATACCTACATGAAAGATGGCAAACCATTACACTTAGTGCTAGCTCTTTTTGGTAAAGATAGTAGCGTTTACGAAAAACTTCAAGATGATTTAAAACGAGCTGGTGTTGAAGTCGAATTAAAACGTGTACAAGGTCCTGATGAATTATTAACTTTAGCTCCTAATGGTTTTGATATGGGAGAAACAAACTGGGTAACAATGTCCACAAATGATCCATATTGGTTCCTTAGCCTAGCTTTCAAAAGTGGTGCCAAATCCAATCGTGGCGACTATTCGAATCCGAAGGTTGATGAGTTAATTGATAAAATGACAACCACATTTAACGAAGAAGAACGCACAGCGATTGTCAAGGATATTCAAAATGTGTTGCTAGAAGATAACGCTGGTTATTTCTTATACTATCCAAGTGCCACTGTAGTAACAACAAAACGAGTAAAAAATGTAAAAGTATTCCCTATTGACTACTATGTGATTACAAAAGATACCACTGTAGAATAAAGGTATACTATGTTCAGTTTCTTTTATACAAGAACTGTACAAAATATAACTATAATAAAATAAAAAGAAACATAAGTGAGATGCATGATATATAACTGATTTCAGGTATAACAAAGTAACCTCACTTATGTTTCTTTTTTTATAGTTTTACGTTTCTCATCAAAAGAACATCATGAATAAAATTTGCGATGATATTTAGTCAACAGTAATATCCTTCGTCATTAAATAGTAATCGATTGAGAATGCTTGTGCATTATGAACGCGTTTGCTTGTTACCACAGAGGATACTGGGTAGTACAAAAAGTAGAACGTAAAAAAAGGACGGCAGCCACCGTCCTTTTTGTTTGACAACATGTTGAAGTCAATGCTTAGTTTTACTATTCTAATTATATACCCGCATCCCTTATTATAATCCAAAGCGAGCCATAATGGTATCTACATGACGTAACAATGGTGTTGGATCAAAGCAAGCATCAATTTCTTCTGCACTTAGGTATTTTGCAATCTCTGGATCAGATTTCAATCCTGTAGCGAAATCTTTACCTTCTAACCAACGAGCCATAGCATGACGTTGTACCCAGCGATAGGCTTCATCACGAACAGCACCTTTATCCACCAAATGCGTTAAAATCGTTTGGCTAAATACAAGACCACCTGTTAAGTTCAAGTTTTTCATCATATTTTCAGGATATACCAATAATTTATCTACCGTACGGGTAGCTAGATGAATCATATAATCTAATGTAATTGTCGCATCTGGTAAAATCACACGTTCTACAGAGCTGTGAGAAATATCGCGCTCATGCCATAAAGCTTGGTCTTCAAAGGCTGCTTGTGCATGACCACGTAAGATACGAGCTAGACCACAAATTCTTTCACAAGTAATAGGGTTCCGTTTATGAGGCATCGCAGAGGACCCTTTTTGTTTCGGACTGAAATACTCTTCTGCTTCACGCACTTCTGTACGCTGTAAGTGACGAATTTCCAAAGCGATACGATCCAAGGTACCGCCGATAACAGCTATCATGGACAACAATTCTGCATGACGGTCACGAGATACTACTTGTGTAGCTACTTTCACTGGTTCTAACCCCAATTTTTCACATACATATTGTTCCACAAATGGATCAATATTAGAGTATGTTCCTACAGCACCAGACAGTTTACCTACTGCTACAGATTGACGAGCCTGTTCTAAACGAGCAATATCACGGTCAATTTCGGACATCCAGTTCACTAGCTTCACGCCAAATGTAATCGGCTCTCCATGAATACCATGCGTACGGCCAATCATCGGCGTATATTTGAACTCTACCGCACGGCGAGCTAGGACCTCACGGAAATTACGCAAGCCTTTTAACAACAAGTCGCAAGCTTGTTTCATCATGTATCCTAATGCAGTATCCTTTACATCTGTGGACGTTAAGCCAAGATGAATGTATTTCGCAAACTCAGGTCCTACGTATTCGCCTACAGCAGTGACAAAGGAAATGATGTCATGATTCGTTTCTCGTTCAATCTCACGAATCCGTTCTACTTGAAAGTCCCCTTTCTCACGAATCGCTACGGCCGCTTCTTTTGGGATAATCCCCAATTCCGCCTGCGCTTCCGATGCCAAAATTTCAACTAATAACATCGTATCGAACTCATTGCGTTCGCTCCAAATATGTCCCATCTCTTCACGAGTGTAGCGATTAATCATACTATAACTCCTTTATCTAATCCATTTCCTTATAGAAATATTTTATTATCCATTGTTCATACCTTTTGGGTATTCCATATTACTTTATCATTATACAAAAATCAGGACCAACTGTCAGCTATTAGTTCGTAATCCCACAAGTATAAAGTGGTTGTTAACTAATAGTTAACAACCACTTAGCAGCAGAAACCACTCTATCAACTCTCTTACTATATCAAACTAGCACATGGCAAGAACAGCCACATCACTTCTAAAAACTACCCTACGTGAAAGTTTTTAGAAACAACATGGCTGTTCTAATCAATCTCTACGCACTACTATTCGTTATCTCATGATAAAAAACCATAATCAAGTACATTTGCATTATATACTCTTTTTATTCCATCCAGCAGGAATCGCCCCAACCAAGCAAATAATACCAAACACAACTAATGCGATAGTACTGTTATACTCCATCATTTGTAGCGCCGTTCTTCCTTCTATTGTATACGCAAGAATAATCCCTATAAGTGCCATACTCAACGTCTGCCCCAATAGCCGCACTGTGGAAATGGTAGACGATGCAAAACCGATGTACTCTTTCGGTACAGAACTCATAATTAGATTATTATTCGGCGGTGCAAAGCAACTAACTCCAATACCAACAACAGCTAAGCTCACCATAATGATTGTCATGCTTTCAGTGAAAGTGCCATACGCCATAGCTAGCAAACCTACACCGATGAGTACCATGCCCCACCGAGCAAATACCGCTGGATTATATCGGTCAGACAGTGCGCCCATACGAGGTGCCAAGAACACCATAATTCCGGTTTGTATGCACAAAATCAGTCCGGTCATACGAGAATCAAATCCCATAATCATTTGTAAAAATAAAGATAATACAAAGCCTACGCCAAAGGTGGCACTAAAGTTCATCATCGCAGCTATACTGGACATCGTAAATACTATATTAGACAAGAACATTCTAACTGGTATAAGTGGATCTTTACTATTCCACTCTACATAACCTAATAGGCATAATGCTAGTATACCAGCTCCCACAGCATAGGCACTCCACCAAAATCGAACCCATTCGGTAATACCAATCATCACTGCACTGATACCCAAGGCGTATAAAAGTAAACTTCTCGTAGAAATACTACTATCTGGTGTATGTACCCATTCTTCATGCAAAGAGCGAAAAGCCATCACATTTGCTACAACACCTAGTAAGGTAGTAAACACAAAAATACTGCGCCAACCATAATAATAATTTAGAAATCCACCTACGGCCGGCCCCAAGGATAATCCCAAATAGACCATACCTCCGATCATACCAAATGCATAACCGCGCCGTTCTAATGGTACTGATAAAGTTAAAATAGACATAGACGTAGTATATACAACCCCTAAGGCAATCCCTTGCAAGGCTCGATACACCGTCAGCATCTCTACTGAGTCAACAAAGCACATAAACCCAGATATCATCGTAAATACAATACTACCTATATAAAACAACTTGCGCTTTCCATAGATGTCCGCTAGCTTACCAGCAGGAATCACCGCCACCGTACAGCACAGTAAAAAAGATTCCACCACCCATGCCATATCATTCGTAGTAGCCCCAAACTCTTGCATCATATCTGGAAAAGACATCGTAAGAGAGCTCGATACAAAGGGATTCAAAAACGCCGCTATCATCATCGTATATAAAACAGATTTCATCTAATTATCACTCCTCGTTTCAATATACTCTCATTATAACAATACAATTGAGGTTTTGAAAGCAACTAACCTTATAGGCTATACTAATCTAAACCTTCGGCATATATTGTACATATACCTCAAAAAGAAGTTTAACATGTATATGACAGCCTTCTTGACTTATGCTATACTATAGACATATAGGTTGAGTGTTTCCATCGAAACAAAAAAACCCCACAGTGGCATCTGTGGGGTTTCTACTTTTTTAGAGAGCATCCTCCATACTAGGCTAGTTACCCTTAAATCTCCTGTCTAACCATTTACAGAAATAATAACTAACACAACAAAAATACATGTACGCATTATAACAATCTACATTACTCCACCAAAATATCCACCAAGAAAAGCCGTAGTGCTTACTGAAAACTTTCGCGCAGAGCAGTTTTCAGAAGCGCTGCGGCTTTTTCTTCCCCCTCGAGTTCCCCCAGTAGAAACAACATATCTCGCCATACAATACGATAATGCCAAAAGCTGAATCACTTTACCAAAATATTCACGAAGAAAAGCCGCGTTACTTACTAAAAACTTTCGCGTAGGGCAGTTTTTAGAAGTGACGCGGCTTTTCCCACAATTTCTGAAGTTGTACGGCTTTTCGCCACATTTCATATCCTCAAATGAGATATGTCGTTTCTACTTAAACTCGTTGCAAAGAGCTGCAAACATCTCTGCATCTGGTTTCACTACATCATGCACTAATGCACGAGCATGTGGACCACCATTAGCAGCATATAATGCTTGTTCAAAGGATGGTTTTGTTGTATCTTGATAAATCAAGCCTGTTACAAGTCCATTTGTTTCACCTAATGTAGCGAATGCTTGTGCACGGTTTGTTGGATCGTAACCTTCTGGCAAGTTTACTAGATTATCTTTAAAGTAATCATAGCCATTTTGTTTATTGTACGTTACGCAAGGGCTGAACACGTTAATGAAAGAGAATCCTTCATGTTGCATACCTTGTTTAATTAAATCCACCAATTGTGCACGATTTACCATGTAGCTTTGTGCCACGAAAGTAGCACCAGAAGCGATAGCTGTTTCACAGATTGGCAACGGACTTTCAAAAGAACCATGAGGAGATGTTTTTGTCACAAATCCCACATCAGAACGAGGAGATGTTTGGCCTTTTGTCAAACCATATACATGGTTATCCATAACCACATAGGTAATATTTACATTACGTTTGAAAGCATGAATCGTATGACCCATACCGATAGCGAAGGCATCACCGTCACCACCACAAACCACAACGTTCATATCTTCATTCGCTAATTTCACACCTTGTGCATAAGGAAGTGCACGACCATGTGTAGTATGCGCACCATAGGCATAGAAGTAACCACCGATACGGCTAGAACAACCGATACCAGAGATAACAGCCAATTTTTCAGGCGCAATATCAAGAGCAGCTACTGCATCAGCGATGGCTGCTTGTACCCCATAATGACCACAACCTGGACACCAGTTAGGGCGGATATCATTTCTATATTCATTTGCTGTAGCCATTATAAAACCTCCTTAATTGCCGCTTTTACATAAGATGTTGTAAATGGATTACCATCATATTTTAAGCAACTAGAAAGTTTTTCTTTATTCGGCATGTTGATGCGGAATAAGTTAGTCAATTGACCTGTAGCATTTTGTTCGCAGATCACAACTTTTTTAGCACTGTTATAGAATGGTAGCAATTGTTCTTTCGGGAATGGTTTAATCAAGCGAAGTTGTAAATGGTTCACTTTATGGCCTTCTGCCTCTAATTCCACCACAGCTTCTTCAATAGCACCACGGCTAGAGTTAATACCGATGACAAGAACATCTGCTTCCTCATGTTTTGCATTGTTTAAGAATGGTTCATATACATCTGCTACTGTAGATAATTTACGGAAACGTTTATCTGTTTGTGCCACGTGCATAGAAGGTGCTTCTGCTGGTTTACCTTCTTCGTTATGCTCTAGACCAGTAGACAAGAATAGACCATTTTTCATACCTGGGATAGTACGAGGGGAAATACCACTTTCAGTAATTTCAAAACGTTTGAAATACTTAGGATTTTCCAATGCTGGCAATTCTTCTTCTTTCATTAAATTACCACGTTCAATACCAACACGGTTCAAATCAAATGTTGGTACAGATTGTTTATTCAAGCCTTGTTGTAAATCAGGCATGAAAATAACTGGACATTGGTATTGTTCTGCCAAGTTGAAGGCATGTTGAATTTCGTAGAAACATTCTTCAATGCTTGTAGGTGCGATAACGATATTGGAATAATCGCCATGCGCATTGTAGCAAGCTGCATCGATATCGGATGTTTCTACTTTTGTAGCCATGCCTGTAGATGGGCCAGAACGTTGTACATCGATGATAAGCATTGGCAATTCAGCCATAGATGCCATGGATAAAGACTCCGCCATCAAGCTCAAGCCAGGGCCAGATGTACATGTAAAGCCACGAACACCAGCGTATACACCACCCATAGCCATCATACATGCCGCAATCTCATCTTCTGTTTGTACCACAGTAGAACCAACTTTATCCATTTTCTTAATCATGTATTCCATTACTTCAGAAGCCGGTGTAATTGGGTAGGACGCCATAAAACGGGATCCCGCTGCAATCGCACCTAATGCTAAGGCTTCATTACCAAGTAAGAACATTTGATCTTTTGGTGTTGGTTTGTCCAATGTATCTACTTCTACATCACCCAATTGTTCTTTTACAAGATCATAACCCAATTGGAATGCTTGTAAGTTTTTGTTAATAATATCTTCGGATTTTTTCGCAAAGCGAGCTTTAATGGCTGTTAAGAATAATTCTGTTTCAAAGCCTAATAAGGCAACAGACATCCCCAATGCTACGATGTTACGCATCAACAAGGAACCTTGTTGTAATGCCGTTTCAGAAATTGGCAAGGCCAAACAAGTCACACCTGTGCCTGTGAAAGCTTCAAAATTAGGATTTACTTTGCTATCGCAAATGATAAAGCCACCTTCACGTACTTCTTTACCGTGCATATCTACAGTTTCTTGGTCAAGCGCTACCAAGAAATCGATATGCTCGCCTACTGTCATAATTTGTTCTAATGCGATACGTAATGCAAATGTTGTATGACCACCTTTGATACGAGATGCAAACAAACGTTGGCTGTACAAGGAATAACCTTCTTTGGCAAGAATCGTAGCTAAAATTTCGCCACAGCTTTCAATACCTTCACCTTGCTGACCGCCCATTTTCCAGATAAAATCTTTACGTTTTTGCAAGAGATTCACCCTCCTTAGGATTGTAATATAGGACCACAGAAAGACTGTTATTTATTAAGTGTTTTCGATACACATCAATCTCTCAAAGTTCATCTTTAATAATAGCATTTTTACCGTTTTTCATCAATCATATTCCCTATATTTATAAACTATTTTTGCGCCACTTAAAGACTATTTATACATCTATTTTCTAAACATATATAATACTCTCTATATATAGACATTCCCTATAAGCAAAAAAATACAAAAACCTCGGCCAAGAGAATACAGCCGAGGTCTTTGTATTTGAGAAAAAAGAGAGAGAACATTTGAAATAGCTTCAAATGTTTTGTTGGGGCAATGGGGGGCGCCCCTTCGGTAAAAGTAGGGTCTTTTACCTGGGAAGGTATAAGATAAACCCTTCCCTATTGTAAGTTAGGTAGATAAAGAGAGAGATCTTTATCTAGCAAAGGTAGTGTGAACCCTTTGCCTGAGTTATTATAGCAAATGATACTTTAAAAGTAAACACATGAACCATAAATTTAAAGCTTTTTTATATATTTTTTACATATAACATTATAAAATATTTATATTATAGCCTATTAATATTCTTTCAATAGGATATTTACTTCTCTTTCTGTTTTGCCAATAACTCTGCATGAGCCTTTTTAAATACAAACGCATTCCGTACATGAGCTCGCATTCGTTCTTCTGCCAGCTGTCCATTGCGATCATGGATAGCTTCCATAATTTGTTGATGTTCTAGGTCACAAGAGATTGTTCGAGTTTTATCTGATGTACTGATGTACATATCGCGATTGACCATTTCCCGAAAATCTGCTAGATAATCTGCTACACGATCATTTCCAGAAAATTCTGCAATTAACGTATGAAAGCGACTATTAATAGCCACCCGTTCTTCTGGATCTTCCGTGTGAATCCCTGCATCACACACTTCTTGTAACTCTACTAGTTGCTCCTCTGTGCATCGTTCTGCACAAAGTCTAGCACCCAAGCCTTCCATTACTTCACGACATTGATACATGGCTACAATCTCTTCTGGAGAATAACCTTTTACCGTCACACCTTTCCATGGCTTGATAACCACCAAATTATCTTTCGCTAATTTACGAAATGCTTCACGTACCGGTGTGGCACTCACATTTAATTGCTCTGCAATACGCACTTCACTTAATTTCATTTTTGGCTTTAAAGAACCCGTTAAAATGGCTTGCTTTAGCGACATATATACTTGCTCACTCAACGGCAGTCGCCCAATTGAGTCAATACTATGCAAACGATACTCTTCCGTCTTATCCATCAAATCCCCCTCCAGGATGTTACTTTTCTATATTTTCACCTAGTCTGGCATACGTAACACATTTCTTTCATTATACGTGAAGTAGGTCCTAAAAATCAATGAAATCTACAGAAACAACCCTTTCCCACAATTAAATTTCCTATGCTATAATAGTAATAACTACTATATTTATGTTTAACATAGGAATCAACCATGAGTCGTTGTCTAATTATTATAAACCCTGTATCAGGTGGCGGTCGGGCTCGCCGATACGTAATGGAACTACAATGGCAACTAAGCGCGCTCTTTGATCGCTTAGAAGTAAAATTTACCCGACAATCCGGCGACGCCACCCGCTTCGCCATCGAAGCCTCCAACGAAGGGTTCGATGCTATCTTTTGTATGGGCGGTGATGGCACCATCAATGAAACTGTCAATGGTATTGTGAAAGCTGGCTGTCGCTCCAAATTCGGTTTCATTCCCCTTGGCACTGTCAACGATATGAGCCGTGCTCTGGGCATCCCCTTACAACCATTAGAAGCTATTCACGGCTTAAAAAATAGTACCATCCGCCATGTCGATGTAGGTCGTTGTAACGATTCGTTTTTTTGCAACAATATCGCCATTGGAGTCATCCCTGAGGTTGTAGCCTCTGTCACGCCAAAAGAAAAACAATTACTGGGCCCCTTAGCCTACTTTGCCAAAGGTGGACAAGCTTTATTTACAACCAAGGATTATAAGTTCCGCATCACTACCGAAGAAGGGACCCAAGAATTTATGTCCCCATTGGTCATCGCCTTATTGACCAATGTGGTATCTAGCTTTGAACATTTTATGCCTACTGCTTCCGTAGATGATGGGTATATGCGGATTATTATTTTCAAAGAATACTTCATCATGAACCTATTCTTCATCTTGCCACTCATTCTAAGTGGTTCTATTTATAATTCAAAATATGTAACCATATTAAAAGTCAAACAAGCTCGCATCGAAGTGTGTGACACCATGGATGCGTCCACCAATATGGATGGCGATATCGGACCTGATGCACCAGTAGACTTAGAAGTATTGCCTAAGTTTTTACAAGTCTACGTACCTAATAAGCGCCGCAAAAAAACACAGGGATTATTCTACAATCCATTACAAAAACAAATCTAATCTCAAGAGATAAAATACTTATAGCAAAGGAGAGTTGATACATCAACTCTCCTTTATTATTTGTTAATTTAGGGGCTCTACAGTAGTATGAATCCATTCTGTAGGACTATTTCGTCTGTTTCCTATATCTATTTGTTGTGCAATCCCTCGCAGTTGAGTATCTCGTACCACAATATCACGAATGCCGCCTCCTATGGTTGTAGTCTCACGAACACGCATAGCGAGTAGTACATCTTCCATAGTCAATCCTTGTAAATACATATGTTGAATCCAAGTATTTCCTGTATTAGTAAAGACAATGCCTACACGACTATGATGAATCTGTAAATTGTACGCATTCCACTGCTCCGTTACACTGGATCCTACAGGGTGTCCTGCTAATACCACAATCCCTTGTTGCATACGTTCCATCACAAGATTCTGTGTCAGTAACCCTACACCATCCCAATGTAAGCCATCACCACTGTGCCTACCTTCCATACGCACCTCTTGGATGCTTAGTTGATCCACTTGTGTAGCCTCCACCATATGAGCTGATGCATTTCTTAACACCGTATTTTTCAGAAAAATATCCTTACCATGATGGATAACCACTAAAGAAGACCGTGTAGAATTACCTTTTTCATAACTAGCCCCTCTACGCATAGCAGCTTGTACTTCCGACTTACTTAATAAACCAGTATGATCAAGCACATCTTGCGTCACTGCATCCGCTTCAGGTGTATTCTCCTCTTGTAAAAGGTCTTCTTTCCATCCATATCCATCAATAGTACCACCACGAATGACAACGTTTTCGATAGGTCCTTGCTCATCGCCTTCTAACTGTAAAAGTCCTAAATATGGCGTACCTCCTGTCACCACATAATTAGGTTTCACAAAGGCAGAGCTATTATTAACCGCCATCAGTACAGCATCCTCATCTAATTCTAAGGTCATATAACTGTGCAAGAATAGCGTTCCTGTGAGATATACACCTTTACTAATATGTAAGATACCTCCCGCTGGGGTATCACGTATCGCTTTTTGTAACGCTAACGTATTGTCCGTGATTCCATCTCCTACTGCGCCATAGGCGGTAGCCTCTAAACGCGGTTCTTGAGGTAATGTTTTGACTGGTATCTTGGAAGAATCAAACAAGGTAGAGCCCGTATCATCTACAGCTTTTACTTGCACTAAGTATACTGTATCAGATTCTAGTCCCTTCAACTCTATTCTAGGAATGATAGATACGTCCTTTGCACTAGGACGAATTTCTTTCACTTTTTCTTGATTAACGTAAATATCATATCCCACCAATCGTTCATCATTTACTGGATTCCAAGCTAAAGAGATAGTTGTACTAGTTGTGCCTAACTTAGGGATTTGCAATTCAAAATCGCCTGCTTCTACCACATATTTCGTCACCGGCGTTGTATATTTCACATACATATTCCAGCCTAACCCTAGCAAAGCCAAGATTAGACTCAATCCTATAGCCCACCACCCATAGGTTCTATATCGTTTTTGTTTCATTATGTCCATCCTGTTCTCATGTGTTCGCTATGGCTCGCATATCTAGCACATAGCTTATATGTACCATTCTACATGATTTACAAAAATGGTCAATACTCAACCGATGATGGTAACCCGCATAATATGAGACATAGGTACAAGCACATCTCCTACCGTCATCGTTCGATACACTGTATCAATCTGTTGTAATCGCCCTTGCACCGTATCATAAACTCGTCCATTGTAATAGACTACACTAACTACGTCCCCTATCACTAGCCCCTTACACTGTGTATCCAATACTTCCAATTGCTCCTCTGAAAGTTCTTTACGATTCTCTTTATATCGTGCAGTTTCCTCCAATAACTCTTGAAATCCTTTCAATGCAGCAAAGGGCATAAATTGTTTAGCCCTCTGTAACAATGTCATCTTCGGTCGTTTATGTTGCATTATGCCCTCCCACCAAGGTGTTACGAAACTGCATGGTCCCCTCTTCTTGCAAACTGCTAGCACGAAGTATGGAATTACCGCCAAACTTTTCCTTAATCGACAATACAGTCCGCTCCACTTGGTATGCTTTTTCTTCTCTATCCTGAGACGTAGAAAACAAATCTTCTTCCCAAGGTACCGCCTCACGACTAACCAAATCATCAAATCCCACCGATAACTGCCGAATCTCTTGATGAGGGTGAGTAGTTTTTTTATACAGTTCCAATACTGCCTGTGAAAGTACCTCTAAGGAGCACGTATACTTCGATAATCGTCGTGATCCACCGGTACCTTTCACCTTTTTATCTGCATACCGCACCCCTAAGGAAATATATTTTGTCAGTGCTTTCTCTGCAATCAGTTCCAACAATAAAGATTCCACCATCTCCCGAAGAGGCACAAAACACTCCTCGTAGGAATAATTCCTCAGCAGAATTTGCCCTCTCGACAGAGAGTGTTTCGCTGGTCGGTACATATGAATCTCTTTCATAGTGCATGTCTCACGCCCCCAAGCATGGTCAATGAGCAGCTCCGCATTAATCCCAAATTCCTTATACCAGCGTTCCTCAGGCACAGTCGTAATACCATGTAAATCCACTACGCCATACTTATGCAACCGACTTGCGATTCCCCTTCCGATTTGCCAAATATCTGTAATCGGTTGATGATGCCATATTTTTTCTTCAAATAGCTTCTCATTAAGAACACCAATTCCCTGTGGCGCATGCTTGGCCAACACATCGAGAGCTACCTTAGCTAAAAATAAATTAGTTCCTAATCCAACTGTAGCATGAATATGAGTCTGTTCTAATACCTTATATTTGAAGAGCAATGCTAGTTCCCACCATGTTTTCTTATACAATCGGCTATAGGGAGTCACATCAATAAAATACTCGTCAATAGAGTACACATGAATATCTTCTGGTGCCACATAGTCCAATAAAACACCATAAATAGAGGCAGATACTTCCATATATCGTCGCATCCTAGGCCTTACCGCCATATACTCAATGGTAGAGGGAATCTCAAACAACCGACATCGATTCTTGACGCCTAATTGCTTTAATGCCGGAGAAATAGCTAGTGTAATTGCTCCTAGCCCACGTGATGCATCGGCTACAACTAATGGGGTCGTAAAGGGATCTACCCCCAAATCTGCACACTCCACAGAAGCATAAAAACTCTTCAAATCTAAACACATATACACTGCCATACTATCCCTCCTTTATACTAGTATAGTAGCATATTTGTTCTATATTTTCAATATATATGTTCGGTATATCAATCTTACAATAGTTATAGTAATTTACTATATTTTAAAAAGATTACTACACAATATACTCTGTATTTGACTTGGTTTACCACTAGGAAATGCATCTCATTATATCCGACCTCAACGTTTTTAAAACAACTTTAACATGCAACAAAGCTAGTATTTAACTAGGATCACCTCTATTAAAACCAACTCATTTTGTCCTATAAGCCACAGTTAGACATGTACAATTACAATATAAGGCTTCCATGAGCACATAAAAAACAGGTTGCCCCGAGGGACAACCTGTTGTAAGTTTGTGTAATACGATTGTATTTCTGATTATAAGAAACGGTTCAAGGAAGCAGTGCTTGCCAAGTGACGATCTGTCATACCCATTTCTGCTGGAGTACAACCCAATGCAAGGCCAATTAATTGGCTCATGTGGATGATAGGCATATCACCATTCATTGGAACAGTTGCTTTTGCTTCTTTTTGGAACATATCCAATTGCATTTGGCAAAGTGGGCATGGTGTTACGACACAATCAGCACCTTCTTTTTGCGCATCAGCATTGATAGAACCAGTCATTTGCATTACAGAATCATGTGCAGGATATACTGCATGGAAACCACAGCAATCTAATTTACGGGAGAAATCGATTGGAGTCGCACCTAATGCTGTAATTAAATCTGCCAAGCTTGTTGGGATTTGCATATCTTCGAAGCCCATTTCTTCTTCTGGACGAAGGATATGGCAACCATAATATTCAGCAACGCGAAGGCCAGTCAATGGGCGAGTCACTTTTGCTTTCAAATTATCTAAACCATATTCGCGGATAAGCACCCACAAGAAATGTGTTACTTCGCTAGTACCTTTGTAGTTCATACCTGCTTCGCCAAGAATGTTGTTTACTTTTTGACGAGTTACTTCATGCTCATCAAGCTCTTTTTTAGCTTCACGAAGCATTAACGTACAAGTGTTACAAACTGTAAGAATATCTAGACCTTCTTTTTCAGCCAACGCGATGTTACGAGCGTTAGTGGAAAGAGTCAATAATGGATCGATATCTTGAACATGGGATGCGCCGCAGCAAGTCCATCCGTCTAATTCTTGGATTTCGATACCTAATTTTTTCGCTACTGCAACGGTTGCTAAGTAGTCTTCTTTAGATGCGCCTTCTAATACGCAACCTGGGAAAAATCCGTATTTCATTATTTTCCAGCCTCCTCTACTGCACGACCGATTGTACGAACACCTTCAATACCATTTACTGGTTTATGAGGAACTACCAATTCAAATGGATTGATTTTGCCATGTTTCCATAAACGAAGAGCGTATAGACCTTGTTTTGCAGAATCTAATAATCCGTCTGTTTTCAAGCTCATTGTTACTTCGTTTAGACGACCAGTTTTTAACAAGTCTTGTTTGAACGCGATAGCATGACGAGTACCTTTGTTGGACAAGCCAGCTTCTGTCGCTACACGGCGAAGGTTGGAAATATCTTTTTCTGGTTTCAAATGTTTAGGACAACGAGTGATACAGTTCATGCAATGTACACATTTCCACAAGCCATGATTGAAAGCTGGTGTAGTATGCGCCATTGGAGACACATCACGGGAATCCATTACAAAGCGGTTAGCTTTTGTATATACATATGGATCCAAGAAATCTTCACGGTTAGCAGACAATTTGTTACATTCGGAAGCACAGCATCCGCAAAGGATACATTCTGTATTCATAACGAATTTTTTGAAGTCTGCAGCTGTTTGACGAGTACCAGTTTTAGTAGTGAATTCTGGTTTTACGAAGATCCAAGGAGCTACTTCTTTCAAGCGGCTAACTTTTGCTTCCCAGTCAACTACTAAGTCACGGATGACATCAAAGTTACCGATTGGTGCTACTGTGATTTCATCAGAACCAAAACGTTCTGTAATTTCGTCGATTTTAGCTTCACAACCAAGCATTGCTTGACCGTTAACTTTCACGGAGCAAGCGCCACATACTGCGGAACGGCAAGCTGCTACGAAAGTTAATGTTGGATCTAATGTATCTTTAATTTTTTGTAAGCCCCAAAGGATAGTACGGTCTGCTTCATAATCGAAAGTATAAGACTGTACATACGCGCGGCCTTCGTTAAAGCGGTGGATATGATAAGTAATTTGTCTCATCTTAGTACTTCCTTTCTTGTGGTTCATATTTAGTGAACACTACATCGCGTTCGGACATTACGTATTCGCCATTTTCGCCAAGTTTCCAAATAGCGTGTTTTAAGTATTGGGAATCATCACGTTTAGGGAATTCTTCACGAACGTGAGCACCACGAGATTCTTTACGGTGTAAAGCGCCCAAAGCGATAGCTTTCGCAACTGTCAACATAGATTTGATTTCTACGTAGTTTACGAATGCCATATTGTAAGTACGGTTAGAGTCACCTACATAGCAAGTTTCATATTCTTCTGTCAAACGATCGATCACTTCAAGAGCTTCTGTGATACCTGCTTCGTTACGGAAGATACCTACTTTATTCCACATAGCCACAGCTAATTCATCACGAATTTCAGCTACTGGACGACCAGATGTACGGGATGTAACTTCAACGAATTTAGCTTCCCACTCATCAGCTTTTGCTTTCAATTCAGCATCGCAATCTGCAAATGCACTAGCTTGTGCATAATCAGCAGCACCTGCACCAGATACTTTACCAAATACAACGCCGTCAGCTAAGGAGTTACCACCTAAACGGTTAGCACCATGGATAGAGATACAAGATGCTTCACCAGATGCGAAGATACCAGGGATTTCTGTTGCACAAGTTTTGTAGTCAACTACGTCGATACCGCCCATGATGTAATGGCAAGTAGGACGAATTGGCACTGGATCTGTTAAAGGATCGCAATGTTCAAAGCAAAGAGCCAAGTCACGGATACCATGAAGTTTTTCGATGATAACTTCAGGTCCTAAGTGACGAAGGTCAGCTACTACGTATGCATCAAGGCCAGAACCATTGAAACCACGACCAGCTGCGATTTCATCTTCGATTGCTTTTGCTACAACGTCACGAGACGCTAATTCCATTTTGTTAGGAGCGTATTTTTTCATGAAACGTTCGCCCTCAACGTTTAACAAGTATCCGCCTTCACCACGAACAGCTTCGGACATCAAGATACCAGTTTTACCAAGACCAGTTGGATGGAATTGGATCATTTCCATATCTTTTAAGCCTACACCAGCGCGGAAAGCTACTGCCATGCCGTCACCAGTAGAAAGGAATGGGTTAGTTGTACGAGTCCAGAATACACGGCCAGCACCACCAGTGGATAATACGATGGATTTAGCTTTGATAATTTCTACTTTACCTTTTTTCATATTCCAGATAATAGCACCACCAGCTTTACCGTCTTTTACAACGATATCTAATAGGTACCATTCTTGTAAGAAATGTACGCCTTCTTTAAGACATTGTTCATATGTTGTATGAAGAATTACGTGACCAGTTTTATCCGCACTGTAGCATGTACGTGGATAGGATTGTCCACCAAAGTTACGTTGTGCGATTTTGCCTTCGTCTGTACGAGAGAAAGGAGTTCCCATGAAATCCATTTCTAATACGCCTTCTGGGCAACGTTGACAGAAGAATTCGATAGCATCTTGGTCGCCAAGATAGTCAGAACCTTTTACAGTATCGAATGTATGAACTTCTGTGGAGTCTTCTTTTGCTACGTTATTTAACGCCGCATTAACACCACCTTGTGCCATTGCTGTGGCAGAACGTGTTGGGAAAATTTTTGTGATCAATGCTACACGTAAACCATCACGTCGTGCAGCTTCTAAAGCAGCTCGTTGGCCTGCTCCACCACTACCTACTACGAGAACATCATATTGTTCCATACGTACCTCCTCAAAAACACTTGTCTTATTTTGAACTATACCTCTTACATACTGTTCTTAAAATAAGGAACTATGTTTAACTGCATATATGACTGATATATGCATCAATCTATAGCCTTATTATATACGGTATTCCAAAGTGTTACAATTGTCACAACAGCCCCTAAAAACCCCCTTTTTACAAGGGATTAAGCCGTTTTGATAACGTTTTTCATAGGTTTTAAGTAAGTATATAACAATATACTATTTTCAAGGTAATTCTCATTCAATTTATACTTATACAGTGTACTTTTATCTTTTCCCCCAACTATCTTGTTATTACACAATTTTTTAGGTTATATAATTTTTTGTCATTATTAAAAGTTTCTTTAGAAATAATTTCCTCTTACTATTTCTAAAATTACTCATTTTAATTATGTGATAGTTTTTCTCATAATTTATTTTCTTTCTTTTATATATTTATTTTGCATTATTAAAATTACTAAAACTCATATTACAATATATTGATTTTTATCACACCTCGACTACAAGTCATATCTATTTTTTTCCATTTTCTTTTTCTAAAAGTACTCACTACAAACTATCTTATACAAAAACGACGAAATTTTTCATCCTCTGTATTTTGTAAAGTATCTTTTCCTCATTATGGTATGCATTTTTGACATGCTGAGGGCGTTGTGAAAAAATGACTGATATAGTATAATTTTAGAAGATGTTGTGCCAAAGCACTTTATCTCTATACAATATATTGATATTGAGTCCGTGTGAAAACATATCTATGCACTCTCATTTGCGATTCGTAAATGGGAGGCCTTTTATGGTCAAGGCCTAATACATTATGTTAACCGGATATGCTTTCACATATATTCAATATATGTGGATAATTTTTACAACAGGTACAAAAACTACATCGTCAGAAAAAGGAGACTCTCATGAGCATTATGATCAAGAAACGGGATGGCCATTATGAGCCATTGTCGGTAGAAAAAACGAAGAAAATGGTTGCCTTCGCTTGTTTAGGCTTAGACTCTTGTGACCCTATCGAGCTTGAAATGGACTGTAAATTGCAGTTCGTGGACGGCATGACTACGAAACAGATTCAACAAACTCTTGTTCAAACTGCCATCGAGAAAGTTATCCAAAAGGTAGATGATGGTTTTGGCAACATGGTAAACCGCATGAACCAAGATTGGCAATTCGTGGCTGCTCGTCTATACTTATTCGATTTATACAAAGAAGCTGCTATCAACCGCAAATACAAAGCCTTTGGTTATGGCAACTTCACTGATTTAGTAAAAACCTTAGTCGCTGCTGGTCGTTATGCAGACTTTTTCTTAACACAATATACAGAAGCTGAATTAGAAGAACTTGGCGACTATATCAAGCCAAAACGTGACTACTTATTTAACTATGAAGGTATTAAACTATTAGCAGATCGCTATTTAGTGAAAGGCTTCAACAAAGAAATTTACGAACTTCCTCAAGAACGTTTCATGGCTATCGCTATGCACCTAGCTGTCATTGAAGGCGACAAAAAGGTACACTACGCGAAAAAATTCTATGACTTAATGAGCGAGTTAAAGATGACTACTGCTACTCCAACATTGGCTAATGCAGGCACACCATTCCATCAACTAAGCTCTTGCTTTATTTCTGGTGTAGAAGATAATCTATGGTCCATTTACGATGTGAACGCAAAATTCTCCCGTGTGTCTAAACATGGTGGCGCTCTTGGTATTTATCTTGGTAAAGTACGTGCCTTGAACTCCGACATTCGTGGCTATAAAAATTCTTCTGGCGGTGTTATCCCTTGGATTCGTTTGTACAATGACACAGCTGTTGCGGTAGACCAACTAGGTAAACGTAAAGGTGGCGCTACGGTAACACTTGACGTGTGGCATAAAGACTTCTACGAATTTGTTGAACTTCGTACGAACAATGGTGATGACCGTCGTAAAGCGCACGACATCTTCCCTGCTCTATCTGTACCAGATATTTTCATGGAACGTGTTATCAACCGTGAACACTTCACTTTATTCGACCCACATGAAGTATCTCGTGTAATGGGCTTCCAATTAGAAGACTATTACGATGACGATACGAATAAAGCGTTCACAGAAAAATATTTAGCTTGTGAAGCTAGCCCAGATTTACACGGCATCGAAGTAAGTGCTTTGGATATGATGAAAAAAATCATGCGTTCTGCTGTAGAAACTGGTACACCTTTCATTTTCTTCCGAGATACGACGAACCGTGCGAACCCTAATAAGCATGCAGGTATGATTTATGCGTCCAACTTGTGCCATGAAATCGCACAAAACGTTGGTTTCACCGATTTAGATGAAGAAATTATCCAAGACGATGGATCCATCGTGACTCGCACAAAAGCAGGTGACATGGTAACCTGTAACTTGAACTCTATCAACCTAGGTCAAACCTCTGATGAAGAATTGGAAGAAAATATCGCCTTACAAGTCCGTATGTTAGACAACGTTATTACTATCAACCAATTCCCTGTGCCTGAAACACGCGTAACTAGTGAAAAATATCGCGCTATCGGCTTAGGCACTAGCGGTTACCACCACTACTTGGTGAAACATAAAGTACAATGGGAAAGCGATGAGCATTTGGCTGTGGCTGATACATTGTTTGAAAATATTGCCTACGCTGCCATCAAGGCATCCATGGAATTGGCGAAAGAAAAAGGTGCTTACCCTGCTTTCAAAGGTTCGCAATGGGAAACGGGAGAATATTTTGAACGCCGTGGTTACACCTCTGAAAGATGGCAACAACTGCGAGCAGATGTGGCAAAATACGGTATCCGTAACGGTTACTTAATGGCTATCGCTCCAACAGGCAGTACATCCAACATTGCTAATACCACAGCTGGTATCGATCCTATCTTCAAAAAATTCTTCATTGAAGAGAAAAAAGGTAGCTTTACACCTAAAACAGCACCTGATTTGAGCAACGAAACCATGTGGTTCTACAAAGAAGCCCACACGATTGATCAACAATGGTCTATCAAGGCTTGCGGTATCCGCCAACGCCACATCGACCAAGCACAGTCTTTCAATTTGTACATTACGCCGCAAATGAAAGCAAAAGAAATTCTTGATTTATATGTGGAAGCCTATAAACAAGGCATTAAGACAATTTACTATATCCGTAACCAATCCTTAGAAATGGATGAATGCACTAGCTGTTCCTCCTAATCTTTGGTGGGATTAACCCTTATACATATAAGAGCACGGCATGCTCCTCACAAACGGCATTTCATGATGTTTATTCGGGGCACACCGTGCTCTTTTGATATATTTCGAATTAGGCAAATTCCCCACCAAAAATCTAGTCGGAACGACGTCGTTTTGTCGGGGAGGGGCGGATTTGTATTCTGTAAGTAACTATGGTATACTTGACTTACAAACAAGAAGAGCCTTCAACGTGTGGTGGCGTTAGGCTCATCTCAAAAGTAGTGAAATGTGATTTGCCTAACGTGTTGAGGTGGTGAGATACCTCTTTACGTTAGGCGTTTTCATTATTTATATAAAGCAATAATGTTAACTACTAATGATAAAATAGAAATGATCAAGCTGATTGTTTCATATTTCGTCATAGTATCACCTCCTCCCATAATAGGAAGAGATGAGCCCAACTCACGTTGATGACTCTTCTATGGATTTCGTTTATAATCAAAACCAAATTCTCTCCCACCCTTTCGAGTATAATCGAATCGATATGTACAACCTGCAACACTTTCGACTATACTCGAAATCATTATTGGAATCTTTAATTGTTTCGAGTATAATAGAATCAATGAAAGTGAGGTGTTAGCTATGGAATATATTAAACGTCCTAAGTACTTAACCCAAATAGAACCATTCATTGATAAGCCTGTAATTAAAATTCTCACAGGTATGCGCCGTGTTGGGAAGTCTACTTTATTAACAATAATTAAAGACACTATCTTACAAGAAGTACCTAATGAACGTAAAGTTTATATTAACTTTGAATCCTTAGAATTTTTAGAGATAAACAATGCCACATTATTGGCAAAATATCTCATAGAAACAACAAAGTACTTGGATGGGAAGCTTTACTATTTCTTTGACGAGATACAGTTAGTGGAAGATTGGGAAAAAGTTGTAAATGGTCTACGTGTTGGTAAAGATTGCGACATCTATATTACTGGTTCCAACTCCACCTTAATCTCTGGCGAACTTGCTACACTTCTTGCTGGCAGATATGTAGAGTTTGAAATACAGCCATTTACATTTGATGAGTTTGTAGAAGTATTCCAAGAAAAACAGCTTAGTAAAGAAGAGCTATTCACTAAGTTCATCCAATTAGGTGGTATGCCTACCTTAAAATACTTTAACTTAGAAGAAAATAGTAGTTATAAATATCTAAATGATGTGTATCATACGGTTTTGATCAAAGACGTATTGACACACAATAAAATTCGCGATGTGGATATTTTCAATCGAATCCTATCATTTACTATACAAAATATAGGGTCCCCCGTTTCTGCAACTAGTATTAAAAAATATTTAAAGAGCGAGCATCGAGATGTTTCCATTGATACGATTCTAAATTATCTAGACTATTGTCAGCAAGCTTTCATCCTGAAAAAGGTGTCTAGATTTGATACGGTCGGTAAAAAGAATCTTAAAATCGATGAGAAATATTACCTTACAGATCATGGATTTCGGGCTGCCAAAGGGTATTCTAATACGAAAGATATTGAAAGAACCCTGGAAAATATCATATATATTGAGCTGATATCTAGAGGATATACCGTAGAAATTGGGAAGGTAAAAGATATGGAAATCGATTTTATCGCCACTAAAGATAAAGAACGAATATACTATCAAGTGTCCTATCTCATGGAAACAGAATCCACACGACAACGTGAGTTTGGCGTCTATGCGCATGTACAAGATAATTACCCTAAGTTTGTTCTCTCCATGGATACCGTTGACTTTAGCCAGGATGGAATCGTTCACAAACATGTGATTGATTTTTTGTTGGAAAACAGTTTATAAATGTATAAATGCTATCATAAGAATGTACAGAAATGATGATATAAGACTGTACTAAATGAATAGCCCCCACATTCTAATATAAAGTATACAAAAGCACAGGGCTCGCGTCCCTGTGCTTTTTATATACCATATTTCTTCATAAAAAATGCATCTACTTCATCTATACCATAGGTTTTATCATTCTTTAACGAATCTATTCCTTTTTGCAATTCCTTATCTAATTCTTCCTTCGATAAACTAGCTAAGGATACTAATGTATCCGGTTTATTTTCTTTTGGTACCGCATGTGTATTTTTAGATACACGACCTATATTCCCCATATTTATATACCTATCCTTTTTTATTTCATTAATGGCTTTATTTTTATAATACCGCTACTAAATACTAATACACTATTGTTTTAACTTTTATCTAATATCATTATACACTGCTGCATCAAAGCTCACAACACTCTACCTATTAATCATCTCTCCCCCTATCTTTTTAGTATGCATTTTTAGTATAATAAGAGGTAGTTTATAACTATATACCTATGAAAGCATGTATTCTATCCAGGCTTTCATAATAATTTATAAATATATTGTTATTATAGATAAGGTAGGATCAACTTTCATGGAAAAGAAACTGATTTTTAATGAACATGGTGACCGTGGCACGCAAAGTATGGTGGGCGGTAATACGACGAATTTACGGGAATGGAATCGTATTAAGTACGATTGGGCGAATACATTGTATCGTACGATGCTCAACAACTTTTGGATTCCTGAAGAAATTTCTTTGAACGAAGATATTAAGCAATTCCCATATTTAACGGATAGCGAGCGCCGTGCCTTTGACAAGATTATTTCTTTCTTAAATTTCTTGGACTCCATTCAAAGCGAGAACTTGCCAAACTTAAGCCGTTATATTACGGCTTCTGAAGTAGCTTCTTTGTTGAACATTCAAGCCTTCCAAGAAGAAATTCACGCACAATCCTATTCTTACATTTTGGATACGGTAACAAATCCAATTACTCGTGACCGCATTTATGATGAGTGGCGTACAGATGAACATTTACTAGCTCGTAACCGCTTCATCGCCGACATTTACCAACGTTTTAGCGATGAGCCATCAGAGCACAATTTAATCCGCACTATCATGGCAAACTATATTTTAGAAGGCATCTATTTCTACTCTGGATTTAGCTTCTTCTACACATTGGCACGCCAAGGTAAAATGACTGCAACTTCCACGATTTTTAAATACATCAACCGTGATGAAGTGACTCACTTAGTATTGTTCCAAAACATTATCCGTGAGCTTCGCATCGAACGCCCTGAACTATTCACTCCTGAACTAGAAGCTGAATTGACACAAATGCTTCGTGAAGGTACAGAAAATGAAATCGCTTGGGGGCAATACATTACAGATGACAAAATTCTTGGCATCAACAACACATTGATCGAGCGCTATATCAAATACTTAGCAAACCAACGTGCTGACTCCATCGGCTTGCAACCGTTATATCCAGAGATCAAGGAAAATCCTATGGCTTGGATTGAAAGTTTCTCCAATTTGAACAGCACGAAAACTGACTTCTTTGAAGCAAAAGTTACAAACTATACAAAAGCAGCTGCATTCGATTTCGACGATTTAGAATAAGAACGCCTGTAAGGTTATATATAAAAGCTACACGTAGATATATTCTACTGTGTAGCTTTTTGTTTTCCCTATTCATCTATAAATGAAAGAACTTAATGACTCAGCCTTCTAATATGTAACTAGTAATACATTTACTATACATCATTCAGCTAAAATAGGAACGAAAATTAGCACTAGCCATATATAACTAGTGCTAATATTCTTATATCAGATTACTAACGTGACGTGATTAGTATTTCCAATTAATGCTTCCTCCGAGAGTTGCCCCACGTTTTTGACCAAACCAGCCTTCAACATTAAGCGTAGCACTAAAAGCATCTCTATTGCTACCATATGTAAAGCCAGCTTCTACAAGACCGCTAGAACCACCTAAAGAAGGAGCTAATGTACTTAATCCCTTAACAGTTGCACGTGCCTCACCAGAGAATTCACGTTCATAAGCAACACCTAAATACCATGTATTATGATTGCTCATATGTTTAGAAACTTTATATCCTAAGCGTGTACGAACACTATTCACACTATCGAACGCATATGTTTCACCTAGCCCTTTACCTGTAAGAGTAGCATTTGCCTCTCCTTGATGGCTATAGAATACATTAGCATATACATTGCCTTCTAATTGATTACCATAAGACATTACTTTTCCAAGGCCTAAATGAGCACCATAGTAGCTGTTATGCGCATCATAAGAAGCATGAACATTGCTAGAAGCCGTTACTAACTCATTGCTTTCATAGGTATAATTCGTACGTCCACCACGCACACTAGATTCTACATATACTCCATTATCAAGTGTTGTTTTTCCATACAAACCAACACCATAATATTTTGCATTTCCTTCTGCACGAAGACCAGAATCCAAGTGGCTATCATAACGAGCCCAACCCATTTCTAAGAATGGTCCCCAATATGTTCTTCCTGACTGTTTTCCTAATCCTAAAACAGCATGGGATCCTTTGATATTTGCATAAGATCCTGTTTCCACTTTCATGCGATCATGGTTAATGCCCGCAATAATTTGAGAAGTTCCACTAGTATGAGTTGCAAATGCTTTAGTAATGCTATCTTGACCATTGTTAATAAAGCCAGAAACAGCAGTTCTAGTTTCCACTAAAGATTTAGTTTGTGGCAATACTTTTACAGAAACATTACCAGTACTTGGTTTTGTTGTATCACCTGTACTTGGTACTACTGGTGTTACTGGTTTTGTTGTATCACCTGTACTTGGTGTTACTGGTGTTACTGGTTTTGTTGTATCACCTGTACTTGGTGCTACTGGTGTTACTGGTTTTGTTGCATCACCTGTAGATGGTTTTTCTGGAGTTTCCTCAGAAGCAGATTTTACTACTGCAACAACAGATTTTTTATCATCTCCTGCTTTAGCAGTAATATCATAGCTTAAGGATACACCTTGTTGTAATTTTCCGTATTGAGCACCTGTTGTATTCACACCATTGCTATTATAGATAAGGTTGATGCTATCTCCATTATGTAATACTGGAGCTGCACCAGATACGCCTACATTAATTTTTGTATTAGATACATCTGTACCATGTGGATCTGTTACTGTAAGGATCGTATCTCCATTCACAGCATTTTCTGGTAAATCAAAGTTATAGTTTTCAAAGTTTGCTAAATGAGATAAAGTAATTCCTTTTACTTTATTTACATTCAAGGTATTACCAGATTTAATATCACCAGTAGAACCGTCTAGGATATAATGGCCGCCCCAAATACCAACTTGTTTGTTAGCAAATGGTTCTGCTTTATTGATGTCTACCGTATTACCTGTGGCTTCCACATCACTCATACCACCGATGATGTAGTAGTTACCTGGTTTATTATAATATTTACGATCAGAGTTGTTTTCAATAGGCGATACTTCATCTGTATAAATACCATTTGCATCTACGCCATTGATATTATGTTGTTTTTGTTCATTTTTAACTTTGAATACACCAACACCACCTATAATACCGTCATTAATAATCACAGCATTTTTATTGGCTTTATTCGTTGCAGAATATCCCCCTACAATTTGGCCTACTGTAGCAGGATCCTTACCTTTTACTAAGGATTTTTCATTTCTTCCAGCACCAAGCTGAACCAAATTACCGACTACTTCTTTTGATATTTGTTTAGATCTAATGCCTTTGAATATAGTTTCATCTTCATCTAGCACATTTGCAAATGCACCATATGCCACAGTTGGGTATCCATTAATGATAACAACCCTATTATTTTTTAAAGTTCCTTTAGCATTTTTGTTAATGGATATCGCTCCATATAAAGTTTCTAATGTCGCATCACCAAGACTTACTACTTCGTTATCTACTGCATCACCATTTGGCTCGTTATTAGGGTTATCTCCTTCAGCTTTAATTATAGCTGCACCCACAATATCACTATAGTGTCTATCATCACTTTGAATAACAACTTGGTTTTTAGAGGCATTACCGCTACCAGTTACAATCGCTGCCCCTATTATACCTTTATCAGATTCATTAGGAGCTTTATCCAATGGACTTAACTTATCTATTTTATTATTAACACCTGCTGGTATACCACTTTTATGATAAGCGAATAATTCAAGTACATTTCCAATTGCATGTCCACTTCCATCGACATTAGCCGTAAATGCTTGTTGATCTGTATCATCTATTAATGCTAGATAATTATTTTTAGCACTATTACCTCCACGTGCATTTACAAGTTCAGGACCCCAAGTTGTAGGCTTCGATGTACTTGCTTCGCCATTATCATGCGAATCAAACTCATGAAGTGGATTTACACTCATATCTACCTTAGGTCCTTCAGGACGTTCATACTTCGTTTCTTCCCCACGAGATTGGATGCGACTTCCGATATCGTCAGTTGTAAATACCATTTTTCCATTAGCATCTCTATACGCGGTAGCCGCATTTAATGTAATTGGTTGAGAGGTACTATTAGCAGTATTTACTAAGTAACTAGTATAGGATGACAAGCTATTAGTTGTCACCTCATCTGTGCTAGTTGTCGCTGGACGACCACTTGTATTTTTACCTACTACAGCAACAACAGATTTTTTGTCAGTCCCAGCTTTAGCAGTGATATCATAGCTTAAGGATATACCTTGTTGTAACTTGCCATATTGAACACCTGTTGTATTCACACCATTGCTATTATAGATAAGGTTGATGCTATCTCCATTATGTAATACTGGAGCTGCACCAGATACGCCTACATTAATTTTTGTATTAGATACATCTGTACCATGTGGATCTGTTACTGTAAGGATCGTATCTCCATTCACAGTATTTTCAGGTAAGTCAAAGTTATAGTTTTCAAAGTTTGCCAAATGAGATAACGTAATTCCTTTTACTTTATTTACATTCAAAGTATTACCAGATTTGATATCACCAGTAGAACC
This sequence comes from Veillonella sp. 3627, assembly GCF_003992195.1. Classification (NCBI taxonomy): domain Bacteria; kingdom Bacillati; phylum Bacillota; class Negativicutes; order Veillonellales; family Veillonellaceae; genus Veillonella; species Veillonella sp. 3627. The sequence goes on from NZ_RQVG01000007.1 coordinate 101,376, forward strand.
GCCTAGGATATAATGGCCGCCCCAAATACCAACTTGTTTATTAGCAAATGGTTCTGATTTATTAATATCTACCGTATTACCTGTGGCTTCCACATCACTCATACCACCGATAATGTAGTAGTTACCTGGTTGACGGAAATATTTATAGACTGTGTTATCCTCACCATAAGGAACTTCATCCGTATAAATACCATTTGTATCTACACCATTAACACTATGTTTAGATTGTTCATTTTTTACTTTGAACATACCTAGACCACCGATGGATCCTTCACCGATTATGACAGTATTTTTATTAGCTTTATTGGTTGCAGAAAAACCTCCTACGATTTGACCTACTGTAGCTGGGCTTCTTCCGTCCGCTTGCCATTTGTCATCTGGATTAAACCCTAATTGAACTCGGTTTCCAATAACTTCCTTAGATTTTTCTGTTGATGGTTTTCCTTGGAAAAATGATTCTTCTTCATCTCGAGTAGTAGCATAAGCACCAAATGCTGTGACTACTTTGCCTGCTCCTAAGGTAACTAAATTATTTTTTAAAGAACCTGTTGCAGGAAAAGTATTATAAGCTCTAGCTCCATAAATAATATCAATATCTTTACCACCAGCTACGAAGACATCATTATCAATGGCGCTGCCATCTCCATTATTGATTTCAGCACCTATGACATCTCGCAACCGTCCTACATCACGTAGAATGACACGATTTTGTATTGCATTTGTAGCGCTATTTACAGCAGCGATTTCATGTAGATTATCACCGCTGAACATTTCTAGCACATTAAGTCTTGCATTTCTTGACTTTAATCCATAGTAATTTACGGTGTACACTGTGTCACTAGTACCATTTTGCAAAGCTACATAATTAAACTCTGCATCGCCTGTATCGACTGAATCGCTAAAACTTTTAGGTGCACCCGGCCCCCAACTTATATTTGCGTTGGGAGTATCCCTCGTTGTATTAAAGAGAGGATTCACACTTATCGCCTGATCTGCATCTTTATAGTTTGGTCGCGTATATCGTGTTACAGCCCCACGAGATTCAAAGCGATCCTCAATGTTAGTAGATTTAAATGCATGCTTACCATCATAACCTTCATAAGGGTCATTTTCACTTAATTTAGCAAGTTGCATAGTATTTGCTTTACCATCCACAATATACGTAACTGGTTCTCTTGGATTTGTAATGTAAGAGTCATAATTATGTGCCATAACAGGTGTTAATAATACGCTCCCAGCTATAGCAGATAAAATGACATAACGAAGTCGTTTTTTTCTCATTTTATAATCTCCCTTTCTGACATTCATTACAAAAACATATCACTTCTTCATGATATCTTCATAATAGCAAATGTCCCCCCCCCGTCAACATTTTTAACCTTTTGTATGCATAAAAAGCACATGCAAAAAGGTCTTCTTTATAAACTTAGATTCTATAAACCTAAGCCAAAAGAAGACCTTCTAATAGATATGTATTACTATGTATGTAACTATATCAAATATAATGTAATTATTACGCTTTCACCAACGCCCGATGTATGAGTCCAATCACGAATCCTACGCCGCCGAATACAAGCCAGTCCATACCGATGCCATGCATCGGTACTTGTGTAGCAAAGAATTGTCCTAAGCTACCTAAGTCTACGCTCGCTGTTTCTAAGCCAGATACAAGAGCTGTGATGAAGGTTGCCCCTACTGTCCAAGCATATACACATTGGCGACCGTTGAACAACGGATGTAAGAATGCCAACACAATCAATGCGATGGATAATGGATAGAGGAACATCAACACAGGAATGGCTGCGGTAATGATGGTTTTCAATCCAAACATGCCTACACCGAAAGAAATCAATACGAATAGCACTGCATAAGCTTTATAGGATAAGCCACCAAATTGTGTGCTAAAATACTGTGCACAAGAGGTAACAAGTCCGATACTCGTCGTCAAACACGCCAACAATACGATGACTGCCAAGATCATGGCCCCTAAATCGCCGAATAACAAACGAGCAGATTCTGCCAATACAGGCGCCCCTGTATCTAAGATGCCTAACTGTTCTACGCTGGTAGCGCCTAAGCTAGCAATGAAGATGTACACCACACCTAAACAACCTACGGCGATTAACCCAGCTTTCATAGTGGCGCGTGTAATCTCATCACGTGTTTGTGCCCCTGAAAGTGTTACAAATTCGATAACCAAGATACCAAATACGAAGGATGCTAAGGCATCTAATGTGTTATATCCATCTAAGAATCCTTGTAGGAATGCCGTACCGCTAGTAGCGTACGCCTCTGTCGGTGTACCATAACTGCCTAATGGAGTAATCAAAGATTTAACAATCAATACCACGATGGTCAGTAGCAAGGCTGGTGTTAAGATTTTACCAATGCGATTGACCAATTTTTGCGGATTAATAGAGAGCCACAATGTGACTACGAAGAACCCCACAAGGAACAAGGATAGTGCTGTATCTGAGGCAGCGCCACCTAAGAATGGTTTCACTGCAATTTCATAGGATACAGTCCCCGTACGAGGGATGGCAAAAGCAGGGCCAATGGATAAGTATAATGCCAATGTAAATAGGACCCCAAACACTGGATGCACACGGCTTGCCAAACTTTGTACGTTACGGCTGCCGGAGTATCCCATGGCCATAACCCCTAACAATGGTAAACCTACACCAGTTACGATAAACCCTAAGATAGCCCACCACACATTGGTACCTGCATGTTGACCTAAAGTAGCAGGGAAGATTAAGTTACCTGCCCCAAAGAATAAAGCGAACAGCATCAGGCCGATAGCAATATAGGCTCGCCCCGATAGTTGAGTATGATCTGACATAATATCTCCTTTCAAATACATCCCATAATAACAAATATACACTGTATAAAAACACTTCTTATGCTTATTTTTTTATTATATCTAATTATAAGTAAAATAAAAAGCCATTTTCTTTATAGAAAATGGCTTTTTCTATGCTAATTATGCATATACACCCGACCTATAATTGATAGTCAAACTACATCTATTAACTATAACCAAGCATTACTCATTTTTAGTCGCAAGACTCTACATGTACTTTCACATCATAAAAGGTACTACCCCAACCATAATCGGTAGATCGTGAGGCAGTTAATACATTCATTGTATATTCTGAATCATGGGACTGCGATTGCCACCAGACGCCACTACTCACAATAGTCCCCTTTGGCACCGCATCATCAATGACTAAGGCAATCCGCAAGGAACCTCGCTCATTATACATACGCACAAATTCACTGTGCCATACGCCCTTGCGCTGGGCATCATCAGGATGCATACGAGCAACCATCTTTGGTGTATCTTCTTGTATCTCACAAAAGGACGAATCTAGTATACGTGGATCAGCACCATTGATGAGGAAGAACTCCGCTGTATCTCCATGAGCCTCACGATACACAGGATAGGGCTCACACTCTAATGGGTTATATAATTCAATCTTACCCGATGGTGTACCATACTCTAGCTTATACGTACTGGATAGATCCATCTCCACTAGCTCCCCTGCCAAGATTCTATCTTGCACTTCTCTTGAAATCGGAGCATGTCGCACAATATCTTCAATCATCTCCAACTCTGACATAGCAAACACAGGGTCATCGATGCCCATAGTTCTGGCAATACTACAAATGGTATCCCAATTAGAGCGGCTTTCACCTACAGGAGGTATGGCTTGATAACCACAACCAATGGTGTAATGTCCATAGGAATTATAGATATCATTATGCTCTACGGACGTCGTTGCAGGCAGTACAATATCCGCATACTTTGCCGTATCCGTCATAAACCGTTCGTGTACCACCGTGAACAGATCCTCTCGTGCCAATCCTTTGCGCACCACGGTTTGGTCCGGTGAGGTCACCGCAGGATTGCTGGAATATACATAGAGTGCCTTAATCGGTGGCTTGTCCGCCTCTGTTAGCATCGGTCCTAAATGAATCATCGGGTTCAACCGTGTTTCTTTTACCTGAAAGCGCTCCCAGCTAACACGCTTGCCCCCAACAAATTGACTACCCGAGGCACTCGACAAGAGTCCACCTCCTGTATGTAGGTATGCCCCCACCAAGGCAGGCAGTGCCACTACACATCGCACCGTATTCGCTCCATTTCCATAGCGAGATAGTCCACTGCCTAAGCGAATAAATGGCGCCATTGCCTGTCCATAAGCACGAGCAAACTGGATAATCCGTTCCTCTGGTACGCCTGTGATTTGAGCCACTTTCCATGGTGGATATTGAGAAATAACAGTATCGCGGAATCCTTCATAGCCTTGTACATACTGATGAATAAATTCCTCATGTACTAATCCTTCTTCCACAAGCACATAGGCCACACCCAACGCAAAGGCTCCATCTGTACCTGGTCGTATGATAATAACTTCATCTGCTAATTTCGTTGTCTCCGTATAGTACGTATCAATCACCCAAAGCTTGGCACCTCGCTGGCGAGCTATGGTCACATCATGTAGGACATGTACATCCGTAGCCACTGCATTGAGGCTCCACAACACCACACAATCACTGTATTGTATATCTTGTGGACGACTCCCTAGGGTATTCCCCATAAGACTAGCCCAACCATAGCGTTTAGCAGGGGAACAAATCCCCTTATCTTGACGGGTCGCACCAAGTATGGCAAAGAGTGGATCCCCTGCACTCTTTTGTAAGATTCCCATGGTCCCTGCATAGGAATAGGGCATAATACTTTCAGAACCGTATGTATGGATACAGTGCTGAAACTGCTGAGCAATTTCCTTTAGTGCTTCGTCCCAAGTAATCGGTTTAAATTGACCGCTTCCCTTAGGACCTATGCGTCGCAAAGGCGTTGTTAGACGTTCCCTATGGTGGACTGTTCGTTCGTAATGTTGCATTTTCTGGCACAGCGTTCCTCTCGTAAAGCTGTGATCTTTCATACCTTCTACCCGTTGTAACTGGTCTCCCTCAATGGTCAAGATCAATCCACAGGCATCTGGGCAATCATAAGGACATACTGATGTCCTTGTATGTATGGGCTTCGTCATCATTCATTCCTTACTAGTCATTATCAAAGTCATCAAACAAGTCAAAATCAACGTCAAAGTCGAAGTCAAAACTATCTCCAGAATTGTAATCATAAGAACTATCAGCCTCTTGTTGATCATACTCTAACTCATCTTCCATAATATCATTGTAGTTGTTATGGAAAAATTGATCCTGTTCTGTTTCGTTTGCACTAGAAAAACCATAATCTTCATCAGCATGCTCTGGCAATACATCCAATTGACTATAATCACGAATCGTCATTGCTTCATAAGGGTCCAAAGGTGCACGGTTTTCTTCTGACTCTTCAATCTCCACCATATCCATAGCTCGGTTCAAATCCTTTGACGTCCCCTCTTGTTGCACCATGTCCAAGAACTCATCCGAACTCACTTCACTCACCAGCGTATCCATGTCTTCTACCACAGATGTATCCTTCTGTGGTTCTATAGTTTGTAATTGTCCTCGTCGTAAAAATCGATTCATCCTCTATGCCCCTTTCTCAACCTCTCTTACATTACTTGTATTGTATCACCTGGCAATGAAATTTTACAATACATCGTTTTATCACCTTTCAAAGGTATGCCTTATATACTAAAAGAACCCCTGAGCAGGGGTCCTTTGGTATAGTTTATAGTATAGTTGTAAGTGTTGTCATATTCAGGATGTTATCACATATAAGGGAGTGTTATGTGATTGGTTCGATGTTACTGTCAGGAGGAATTAGCCTAAAGTAGCACGTAAGAACCACAATTGTTTTTCATAGTAAGCAATGTGGTCTTCCATGATAGCCACTAATCCGAAGTTACCTTCTTCATCAGCTGCTTCGCGGATAGCACGAGCTTCTTTGTTCAACAATTCGAAATCTCCTACTAAGAAGTTGTACACTTGTTCTACGGAGAATTTGTTGCCTGGTTCTTCTTTCAAAGAAGCAATTTCTAAATATTTTGCCACATGCACTACAGGTTCTTCACCTTGCATTTTTACATGCTCAGCTACTGCATCATAATAATCAAATGCTACATCGTAGACTTCTTCTAAATATTTGTGAGCTGGCACAAATTGAGATCCTACTACATTAAAATGGAAATTGTGAAGTTTAATGTTCCAAATTGCTAAGTTTGCAATATATTGATTGACTGCTTGTAAGTTTTTCATACCTGTTTCTCCTTTTCTTTAGTTATTTTGCTAATTATTCTAATTAGCAATTAATAATTATTATTTGTTATGTGTATATCTTAGCATAGTAAATCATAAAATGCAATAGCTTTTCATATAGTTTATCGAAATATTTAAATATAAAAAGTTCCCATTACCTATAACGTAATGAGAACTTGTAGTATATATTATTCACTTTTTTTGATAAACCCTTGTGTAGCGCTATACAAACAAAACCACACAAAGAAACTAGCTCCTGTAATAATCAGATACATAGTATCCGTTAACTCCCCAGATCGATACATCGCCAAGGTATAAAAGAAAGCTGTCATCGTCATCAGAATATAGGACAATACATAACGCATGCCACGCTCTACATCTTCATCGGTAAACATTTCCTTCTTAAAACGCATCCAGTAAATCCCGCAAAGGGCTAAGCCACCTAGCATATTAGCAGCTAGTAAACTCATATCAGCCCGACCATTAAAGAACCAGCACAAGGCTAAATGATTAATAAACAACATCCATTTAATCATAGTAGTCAAACGAGCTGTAGTAATCGTCTGTTGTGGCTGTGGTTGGTGTTGTTTTCGTTTCTTTCCCTTTCCCATAAAGTCCTCTCTATTTAATCTATACTATGACACTAGAACAATACGTGAGATGTGTAAATTAAGCGTAATGCCAGTAATCCAATCCCAATGGATAACCCAATTAAAATCGTTTTTGCTCGCAATCGTTTCGCAATGAACGCCCCTAATTGACCACCCGCTAAGGCACCAATACCACAAGGAATGGCAATTTCAAAATGAATATGACCACTCAAAAAATGTGTTAAAGTCCCTACTGAGGTAGACATAGCCAAGATAAAATGACTAGTGGCGGTGGCCATATGCGTAGGAAATCCCATGATATAAATGAAAGCCGGCACATGGATCAAGCCACCGCCGATACCAAATAAGCTAGAAATAAAGCCTACTCCCATGCTAATTAAGATACCTACCACTTTATTATAGGTCAACTCTTCTAATTGCAAGGACTCTTCTTTGCGTTCCCCTTTATTCATATTTTTATAACCAATGAACAAAGACATGATTAGCAAGAAAGAACCAAACCAGAATCGGAACCCACTAGGATCAAAATATTCCGCTACATGAGCACCGATAATCGACCCTGGGAAGGTGGCAATCCCGAATAGAATTGCTGCGCTATATAATATTTTCTTCTGCCGCACATAGGCAATAGTACCCGAAATGGCATTACAGGTTACCGTAAACAAGGATGTACCTACTACCATAGCTGGCGTCCATTCTGGAAAGAAGTAAAGAAATACTGGCACAAAAATCAATCCGCCACCTGCACCAATGGTGGTTCCCAATGCGGCTACAACTACGCCTAGCAATACAAAGCCTAATACACTTACCACATCCATACCTTAATCCTCCTTAGACAGCTTCGCAAATCGGTCTAACTTATGCTTTTTGAAGACCGCTTTCATGCCTCGCTTTTCCGCTTTTTTCTCTGCCTTTTTTGCTACTTTTTGCAAGACTTTTTCTGTCCATGCATCGCCATGCTCTTCTGCATAGCGTTCCCATTTAGACAATTTTTTTGCCCACTTGTCTACAGAGGGAGCTTCTTTTTTATGTTTCGACTTATCTTTGCTTTTTTCCTTCTTTTTCTTTTTTTCTTGTTTAACAATGCAGCATTTGTCTCGCTCTTCTGGTATGGGAGAATCTTCTGTGCAATGTTTGCAACGCTTTTTATGCTGTTTTTTTGTCTCTGTTGACGACTCCATCTCAAACATATCATACAAGTTAGATTTTTTGTTAGTATATTTCGTTAACTCAATGACCGCATCCTCTTCATCGTCTTTAGGGTCGTCATCCTCCCCATCGTCATCATAGTCATACTCATTAATATGCTTCGTTTCGCTGGTATTGCTGAATAAACTCATAAAAGAACTCGATGTTGCTTTCGGTTCAACCTTCTCTACAGGCGTTTCCCCTTGCCAACGCTCAGCCATCACAAAATCTACGCCTAATGCCACACCTACATCATAGCCTTCCACACCTTCATCCGCCACAGCTTCTACTGTTGGTGTCTCTTCTAAGGAAGATATCATATCATACAGATAGTGCTCTGTTACCATACTTTGGAGCCCACGTAATTCTTCCCATTGTTTTCCCAATAGAGCCAACATATGAGCAAAGTTTTCTAAGTCTTCTACCACTTCCATAGCCATTTCAGGGGACTCCATATGGTGCGCCTCTAAATTCGCCACATATTGCTGTTGTACTTCTTTGCAATGACCATACGCTGTTTGCAAGCCTTGTAACAACTTTTCAATCTGTTCCTGGTCCAATATATATTGTTGCATACTATCCTCCTAGGACGATGTCGTGTCATCCTTCAATTTTCGTTTCCACATAGCTCCTGTGGTAACAATATCTTCTCCAAATCGTTCTTCCAAAGTATCTAGTACTTGTGCTAACCGATCTGGCTCTGTTTCTTCACTCTGAAAGAGCGACTCTTGCTCCACCTCTTGGTGAAAGCCACTGACCGTAATCCCCAATAACCGGAACGGCCCCTGTACATTAAGTTTATTATATAATACACAGGCCGTCTCATACAATACATCTTCTCTATCCGTCTGATAGGATAATCGTTTTTGCCTTGTTTTGGTGGTAAAGTCTGGCAATCGTACTTTGATGGCTATCGTATGTCCTTTAAGTCCTTTCTGGCGCAAACGCTTAGCTACATGATGCGCAAAATATCGCCATTCATTGTCGATTTCCTCTGGGTCCATTAAGTCCCTTTCATAGGTCAGTTCATTACCTACGGATTGCAACTCACGATTCCACTCAATAGGCCGATCATCAATGCCTTTAGACAACAAATACACACGTTCACTTTGATGACCGCAATAGGGTTCTAACTCATGATACGAATCTAACTGTTCAATATCTTGAATCCGATGAAAGCCGCCTCGCTGTAATGCTTGTTCCATATGAGCCCCTACGCCCCACAACCTGCGTACCGGTAAATGTTTAATATGAGCGCTTTCTTGCCCATGGGGGATAATATATAACCCATCTGGCTTTCGTAAATCCGATGCTAATTTTGCTAAAAACTTATTCGGCCCAATTCCCACAGATGCGACCAACCCCGTTAGGTCCTTAATTTCTTCTTTCACAGCACGGCCCACCGCCATAGGAGACTCATAGAGTTTTCCTAATCCTGAAATATCTAAAAAAGCCTCATCCAAAGAAATGGGCTCTAAATAGGGACTAAACCGATGCAACACATCATGAATTTGATCAGAAATTTCGTGATATCGTTCCATTCGTGGCAATAGATAGATACCATCTGGACATAATTTTCTAGCCTTCCCAATAGGCATAGCAGAACGTACCCCAAATTTCCGTGCTTCATAACTACACGTAGCCACCACACCACGTGAAGAAAGGCCACCCACGATAACTGGGTGACCTTGTAGTTCTGGACGATCATGTTGTTCTACAGATGCAAAGAAAGCATCCATATCTACATGCATAATCCAACGTTTCATATTATTCTGCCACCGCTTGTGGAGCATCCTCAATACGGCAGTATTTGATTTGTGCACAAATGCACTCATCTTTTGTTTTATATAATTCAGGCAAGAATTTAACAAATTCATCAAAAGCTTCTTCATTAATGGAATAGCGTGTCCACAAACCGCTACGCACAGAATTCACAATACCTGCATCAATTAAAATTTTCATGTGATAACTAAGAGTAGATTGAGATAACTCAAAACTAGCCAAAATATCACACGCACATAATTCATTACAAGACAACATGTCTACAATGTGCAATCTTGTTTCATCGCTAAGGGCTTTAAAAATCCCTGCCAATCGTTCGTATGTAACTTCTAACATTCTCATTCTCCTATATGCATTCTATTTGTAACCTTACCTCCTTATTATATACAAATTTCTAAACTAAATCTAATAATTTAAATGAATAAAGGATACTTTTTAGTAATACAACTATATAATTTGGGAAAGATAAAAACGACAAAGCATTGCTTTGTCGTTTTTATGGGAAGTAAAGGATCTAAGATGTGTTCTTAGGAAAGTTTACAAATATAGTCAACACACTCAATTAGTACATCATGTGTTGTTGAAGATTCGAGAGAGGGAGAGGAGCCTTCAACCACAAAACTACTAAAGGAGCTGTTTATTTACTTTAGATTTTGCCAACTAAGCCAAGATCTGCTGGGTTCAACGTTTTTTCACCAGGAGTCCATTTTGCTGGGCACACTTCACCATGTTTTGCAACAAATTGGCAAGCTTGTACTTTACGCACTAACTCAGCAGCGGAACGACCTACACCCATGTCACAGATTTCTGCGGCACGAACGATACCTTCTGGGTCTACCACGAAAGAACCGCGATACGCTTGGCCAGACTCTTCAGAGAATGTCTCGAAGAAGTCAGCTAATTCATGTTTAATATCGGATATCATAGTGTATTCGATTTTATTGATTGTAGGAGATGCATCGGACCATGCTTTGTGAACGAACGCAGAGTCAACAGATACGGAGAATACTTCTACGCCCAAATTTTTCAATTCTGCGTATTGATCTTGTAAGTCTGCCAATTCTGTTGGACATACAAATGTGAAGTCTGCTGGATAGAATACAAACACGCTCCATTTACCTTCGATAGTTTTATTGCTTACTTTAATAATTTCTGGTTTACGGAATGCATCTAATTCAAAAGCTGGTAGTTGTTTACCGATGATTGCCATGCTAAATCTCCTTTATTGTTACAACCTATACATAGCACATACTGAGTATGTGACTATGAAATCAATCTATATATCTATCATACACTATATTTTTAGAAAAATCAATATAGAATTATTCTCATTCTCTATACCAATAATGCATAGATTACTTTTCTAACATGGTTTCTAGGATGACAACATCGGTTTGCTTCATTCCTTCACGGGCAATGGTTGCTACCGTTTGCACCGTATGGTCAATGTCTTCTTTTACAATACCTTGGCCTGCTTTAAAGCTATTATCTGTCTTTGCTTGTGTATAGGCTAATAAGGAATTACCAAGGGACATACCAATTTTCATAGCACAAGATGCTTTTGCTCCATCGCAAACCACACCGGATGTGCCTGCTAATGCATTTGATAATGTTTCCCAAACTACTTCCTTGGATTCATTAAGCAAGAATGCTACACCAGCGGCTGTAGCAGAAGCAGCACTCACTACACCGCAATAAGCACTCAAACGACCAATATATTGTTTAATGTATAGGGCTAACACATTGGCTAAGGCTAAAGAGCGCAACGTATGGTCACGATCGATACCGTATTCTTTCGCATACATCATAATAGGTACAGATAATGTAATCCCTTGGTTACCACTACCGCAGTTAATCATTACCGGCATAGAACAACCGTCCATGCGTGCATCAGATCCAGCAGCTGCATAGGCACGAGCTTTATCCGCAATGGAAGAAGAATTAGAAATAATCAATTTACCAATGTTGGAACCATAATTGTTTTTCATACCTTCTTCAGCAATAGCCATATTCAAATCTAGTTGTGGTCCTAAAATATCTTCCAACTCTTTTGCATCTACAGTACTAGCAAATTCATAGCAAGAGTCAAAGCACAATTCCATGGAGTGTTTAGCCACTTCTTCTGCAGATAAGGCAATCAACACTTCTCCGTCTTTTTCTGCGTAAGAAATAGTGGTATGTGTGTTTTGAACAATGACCTTAGACGTATGTTCACCAGCGACGGCAGTGACTTCGATGAATAAGTTTTCTACCCCTTCTGCTAGCTCAATATCACAGTAATCCGCTTCAAATAAACGGTCTGCTTCTACCACTTGATCATGAGTAAGGTCTTCTAATACTTCTAATTCTTTCGCCGCAGTCCCTACTAAGGTGCCTAAAATAAGACTATAATAAATACCCGTACGACCTTCTGAATTAGGAATGGTCACACTTTTTGCATTCTTAATAATATTGCCACTTAACCGACCATGAATGTGATCTGGTCGAACGCCCAATAGTTCTGCCGCTTTCGCCGCTGCAAATGCCAAGGCGATCGGCTCCGTACAACCAAAGGCCGGTTTTACCTCACGTTTTAATAATTCTATGTACTCTGTCATACAAACCTCCTACGTATCTATGTAAAACAACGATACATTCCACCTCTACTTGAAATGCATCATATCTGTATATGTCATATAGTTTCATACACTACTTGTATATTGTATCATACCACATCCACAACCTATACAAGTATATAAATCCGTTATAGGTGCCATAATTTCTTATGTATGCAATACGCCTCTAACGCCTCTATATCAACGTCTACACCCAATCCAGCACCATTAGGCACCTCTACAAACTGTGAAAGTCTCTCTGTACTGCAGTTTTTTATTGTACTAATAATAGGCGGTCGAGTCAAATCTCGCTCAAAATAGCGTAACGAATCTGACAAATCTCCCGGCATATAGGCATCGCCTAGAGCCGCTAATTGTACATGCATCCATTTAGAAATACTCGATTCCACCATGGATCCAATCCAGTACTGGATTCCATGGTCTCGACAATACTGAATGACCTTAGCCGTTTCTCGAAGACCACCTAAACGACCCACTTTTACATTAAGTACATCCAACAAGCCATGCGTATGGGCATAGACCAAATCATCATACCCCAAAATCGATTCATCTAAACATATAGGAGTCGTAATATCCCATTCATGAGTTGACTTATATTGATGGTACATTTTTAAACTTTGTATTTGAAAGGGCTCTTCTATACAGGCCAAATGAAACCCCTGTAAGACCCGCACCTTATCCACATCTTCATAGGTGTAACTTTGATTCGCATCCACCGCTAACATAAGGTCTGGATAGGCTGAACGCACTCGCTGTACTCGTTCATAGCCATCCTTAGGGGATACTTTCAGTTTAATACGCTCACACCCTTGTGACACATAACTAGACACGGCATCCACCAAAGTATTCAGAGGAACCTCACCTATAACAATACCTGTAGGTACGGTCAAAGCTAAGGGCTGCTGTAACACGTATTCTACCGTATTGACCCCTAAATGAGCACATTGCAGATGGAGCAAGGCATTTTCCACAGATGCCACAGTCATAGGCATTCCTTCCATCAGCCATTGTTGTGGCAATGTGGTTGTTGTTTCTTGCCCCAACAGGTTTGGTAAATACCTCGTGCATAAGGTATCCCAACAAGATACCGCCGTTTCTTTTGTATAAAAAGGGTCTACGAAGGCCACGCATTCGCCGTAGCCTACATAGCCCGCTTCATCTTCCAAACGAACAATGAGAGTATCCCTGACACCTACTTCGCCCTTTGCCGTTTTGAAAGTAAACTTCATCGGTAGTTGCACATGGTACAGGGTGATATTTGTAATCATAGGACACCTCTCATTTCTATCATATCACTAGAACTGTATATACCTAGTTAGCTTCATAACATGAACTATCTATGACTGCATGACATAGAAGACTCCATTGTATGACTAACACATCCCCTAATACCTACTATAGAAAAATCGTTCCAGTATCTGCCGATACGCCTCTGGTGCTTCCACATGTACATTATGACCCACCTGCGGTACAATACGATGAACATCACCAAAATATTTAGCACCAATGGCTGTATATTTTGCATCTAGCTCACCGCTAATATAACAAATGGGCATGGTTAGCTCCGATAATCGATGTCCTACGTAAGGCATCGTCCCCTGTCCACTTCCTTCCAAGGTGAAAGCCAATGCATGGGGGCTATTGAGCAAGCGCCGCCCTCTAATCTGCTGTTGCACCTTTGTAGGTAAACCTTGTTGTGTCTTAAAAATCTCTAGCTTAGCCCACGTCTCGCTAAACCAAGTGATATCATGCGCCCGAATCCGTTCAGCCAGCCCTTGATCGGCTACATAGCGGTCTTGTCGTCCCCCTTCATCTTCTATGCCTACCGAGCCACTTTCTAAGATGAGGTGCGTTACCTCATGGGGGTACTCCAAGGCATAGAGTAAGGCTAGCCTAGCTCCCATGGAATACCCCATGAGAGCATATCTTTCACCGGCTACGGCATAGATAACCCGATGCAAATCACTGAGCATCTGAGGCAGTTCATAAGGTTTTAATTCCATAGGTCGAGCCGATCTACCATGACCCATACTATCGATACGTATCAGTCGATACCCGCTGACCTCAATTCCATCCCAGGTAGACCCGGATTCGGAAAATCCATGAAAACAAACTAACGGTTTTCCCGTACCCATTACAGTCACCCCATAGTAGTATTCTCCCATGTGGATCTGCATACGTTGCATATCTAAGGTTCGTATATCTTGAATCATCGGTCTCATATTATTGCACCCGATAGACCTTGTGTAACTCACGACTAATTTCTTTAGAGGTAGGCACTTCAATGAGGTGAATCCCCTCTGTACCGATATAGTGTTGCATCGCCTGTTCTAACTCTGCATTCGTAGTGACTTTTACATAGTCCAGGCCATACATGGTCGCTAAGCCACTGTAATCGATGCCTTGCGGTGTGTTGAATAGGTAATCGAAATCGTCCGTCCCTTTTTGTGGCAAATATTGGAAAATACCGCCTCCATCATTGTTATGTAATATGATGGTCAAGTTCATCCTCTGAGTTTTTCCAATGGCTAAACCGTTCATATCGTGAAAGAAACTTAAATCTCCCGTCAGCATCACCGTTGGTTTTCCATTCGTACTAAGCCCTAACGCCGTAGACACGGTCCCATCGATACCATTGGTGCCACGATTTCCATACACCATAGCTTGCGATCGTCCAGCGGCCCAGAAATAGTCCATATCACGAATAGACATACTGTTCGCCACCAGAAGTTGGCCCTCATCGGGCATCATTTGTTGTAACATGTGAATGGTACGGCCTTCAAATAGATTTGGTTCCTCTTGGACTTTGTCTAATTGTTCACGGCTGTTAGATTCGATTTGTTGCCATACTCTAACATACTCTAGATCCGATACTGTATAGCAAGTATATGCTGTGTTAGATTCCTCTAATCTATGTCGATGATTGATATCTGTGATGTCCTGTTCCAGTCCAAATTTATAAGAGCTAGCGCCTTCCACGTCACTCTTGTCTAATAATCCCTGCACTGTATCGCCTATTCGACTACCTAGACCCAACACAGCAAATAAGCCACGATAGATCTCCGCTAAGAATACCTCTACACTCGCCATCACATGTATGGTAGTTGTCAAGCTAGGATTCACCACCTCTGCATTAGGGCTAACGGTAATATAATCGATGTCCGTCAAGGTCCCCATCCATTGTTGAATCCGTTTTGACACAGGGATTTGTCCCAATTGGATGACCACATCAGGTCGCAACTCTTCCCATTGTTCATGATGAGCCAAGAACGCATCATAGGTACTGATCACTTTTTCGTATTGACGCAAATTAGACAAGGGATCACCGATGACAGCAGCGCCAATCCGATCTGCGAAGTCTACAACTACTTTCGGATTCGTCACAGTAGGACCACCCAAGATGAGCACTTGCTTTCCATTGAGTAACGATGCCAAGGATGCTATCTCCTGATGTTTCACAAGTCGGAATGGTTTCGCACTACGCCCCTGTTTAAAATACTCCTCCTCACGATTGGGCACCAAAGGCTCAAACAAAGGCACATTGATGTGTACAGGACCTAGTTTGCGGTCACTCGCTTTCAAATAGGCACGACGCGCCACTTGACGAGGGTACGTGTAGTAGTGACTTTCACTAGGCACAGACAATTCCTCATAATAGTTCACGGCGGTGCCAAAATATTTCTGTTGATCAATCGTCTGCGGTGCCCCCACCTGTTGCAAGGTGTACGGACGGTCGGCGGACAAAATAATCATAGGCACACCGCTGTGCTTGGCTTCCACCACAGCTGGACCATAATGGGTCAACGCAGACCCCGATGTGCACACTAACACGGCTGGTTCGCCTTGTGCTTTAGCAATGCCCAATGCCATAAACCCAGCGGACCGCTCATCAATATTCATATACGTGTGAAAGCCTCCATGGCTTTGAAAGAGCATGGCTAATGTAGTGGACCGTGAACCAGGACTGAACACCGCATGGCGCACCCCTAATTGGTATAACTCATCCACCAAACTTGCTATATATTCATTCATATCGTATCTCCCATACCAACCTTTGGTATTGTACTATATCTAATAGTGACTATCTACTATGTATTATACCATTGTTTTTAGATTCTGTACGTATCCATATGAGTAGCACTAGGTACCTATCTAATACCTAGACGCCCCTATCTCATTCATAATTAACTGACATACATAGACATGGGTTCATAACAAAAAAAGGAATGCTGATTGCTCAACATTCCTGTTTAACTTCCTGTATCTGTTCAATACATCGGTACGGATTCATCATCCTACCCTATGGCATGCCTAATTGGATCTGTACGTGGATGTATCATCCTACAAGGCATCCAATATAGTACCCATTTTGTTGATGGTTTCTTCGTACTCTTCATCGCTATTGGATTCGCTCACAATACCGCATCCTGCATAGGCATAGAGTCGGTTATCCATGATAAGGGCAGACCGAATGGCAACTACTAGAATGCCATCCCCCATGTCTTTCATAAATCCAAAGGGCGCCGCATACATACCACGCTCATGGGCTTCGTACTTCGCCAGTAAATCCATTGCCAGTTCTCGTGGCTCGCCCCCTAGGGCTGGTGTAGGATGTAACAATTGACCCCATTCGATGAGCGATTTCGTACTATCCTTAGCGGTGATAATGGTCCGCAAATGATATAACCGTGAAAGCTCCATAATCCCTGTCTCTCCTACGGTCACATCCTCCGTTACTTGTCGCATCGTATGCACAATACGATCTCGCACAATATTATGCTCCAACCGATTTTTATGGTCATTTAGGAATCGCTCTTTCGTCCACGCCTTAGGACCAAACTTTGGTGCTGTTCCTGCCAAAGCATAGCTTAAAATTTCATCCCCTCGATGACGCACGAGAATTTCAGGGGATGCCCCCACGAAAATACGTCCTTCTTTCTCATAACCAAAAATAAAGCAATTCGGGTTATTCTCCACCAAACGGTCTAATATACTCACCACATCAAACTTTGTAGGGCTGGTAAATTCTACTTCACGAGAAGAAACCACCTTCGTCATGCGCCCATCATGGATATTTGTCAAAATGGCATCCATCAAGGTATCCCAATCTTGTTTATCATCACTGGTTTCTGTGAAAGCGTGGTCTACGCGCTCAATCTTATGGCGCTGTATATCTACGCCCTCCCCTGCATGCAGATAAAAGGACTCCCCATTTTCTACAATATAGTAATGGGTGAAAGCCACCATTTCATGGCCCATATTACTCCATTTTTTATCTTTTACAGTAGGGAAGAAGGTGCCCCCATAAAATACGTACGCATATTGTTCCCTGTCGATATCATCTTGTACCACCGCCAATCGTTTGGCGCCTACCACCACACGATCACTTTGACGGTCCACCCAAAAGACCCGTTCTTCCCCCTCAAAGTTTAGCCAAAACTCCAAAGGATTGTCTAATTGTAAAGGCTCCTTAATATATTTCATATGACTCCTCATCGTCCCTAATCCCTAAGTAGGGACACGTTATATAGATTCTATTACAATTATACCACACCTGTGAAACTCTAATGCAGTCTTAGTATGTCACTACATGGGTCACTATTCTAGTCTAGTCATTGAACACTTAGATAAAAACATATATTGATTCATATAAAAAATACATGTTAGGATACCCCAAAATAGAGTATACCTAACATGTATTCCTGTCATAATCTTAGTGTCTATACACTAGGAGATATCCTAGTGATCTATTCTCTAAGTTATTTCTTATTTAGCTTGTAATTTTGCGTAGATATCGTACAACGCTGCTTTTACTTGTTCGTTTTCAGCTGTTAAACGATCTACTGCGCTTTGTAATTCAGCTACTTTAGAGGAGTTCATTTTTGCACCTTCGCCGCTGCCAAATCCAATTGTAACACCAGCATTAGCCATTGCACCGTTGCCGTTACCGAAGCTTACGCCTGCATGGTACATTAAGTTTTCGCTAGCATAGTGAGCTGCACCTAATGCTACAGCAGTTTTACCACGGTATGTACCAACACCTGCCATTACTTGAGTAGTTTGACCAGGGTTGTATTGTAAAGGTTTCAATGCTGCTAACGCCGCTGCATTAGCACCTACAATTTTCACATCATTTTCAACAGTCGTTAAACGAGCTTCATGGTTTTTGTCTTTTTCTTGTAAAGCAGCAATGTCTTGACCATATTTATCTAGTTTAACTGTAGAAGAATCTAAGCCACTAAGTTTTGTTTCTAAAGCCGCTTTTGCTGCATTTACTTTTTCATCTGCTTTTGTACCAGCTTCTGTAATAGCTTCTGTTTTTGCTGTATCGATTTTGCCTTCTAATTCTGTTTTAGCTGCTGCCACTTTTTCATCTGCTTTTGTGCCAGCTTCTGTGATAGCTTCTGTTTTTGCAGCTTCAGATTTAGTAGTAGCTGCTTGAGCTGCTGCATCTGCCGCTTTTTGAGCGTTCATTGCTTTAGTATCTGCTGCGTCTGCCGCTTTTTGAGCGTTCATTGCTTTAGTATCTGCTGCATCTGCCGCTTTTTGAGCGTTCATTGCTTTAGTATCTGCTGCATCTGCCGCTTTTTGAGCATTCATTGCTTTAGTATCTGCTGCGTCTGCTGCAGTTTTAGCTTCTGTAATTTTACCATCTTGAGCTTTATTTTCAGCTTCTAATGCAGTATCTTTTGCTTCTAAAGCTTTTTTAGCTTCTTCAAGAGCTTTTGTATTAGCATCGATTTTACCATCTTGTTCAGTATTTTTAGCTTTTAACGCATCGATTTCTTCTGCTGTTTTAACTAAGCCAGTTGCTACTGTTTTGATATCCTCTTTATTTTCGTTTACAGCTTCGCCTAATTCTATACTTTTTTCTACTATTTCTTTAATGTAGCCTGTGTTTTTAGCAATACTTTCAGCATTTGTATTAATACTATCAACATTGTCATTAATAGCTTTTGTATTATCGTTAATTACTTTCTCATGATCTGCTAATTTTTTATTAGCTTCGTCAACTGCAGTAGTATTTTTATCGATGGCTGCTGTATTCGCATCGATGGCATCACCATTATCTTGGATATCCTTCTTCATCTCTGAGATTTTGTTATTGATACCAGTAAGAGCTTCATCATGTGCTCTATCTGCATCTTCAAGAGCTGTAAACCGATCATTAGCAGCTTTAATATCAGTGGCAGAGTTATATTTAGCTTCTAGATCAGTAACTTTGTTAGTTAATTCTGTATCTTTTGCTTCTAAGGCTTGTTTTGCTGTAGCTAATTTACCCTCTGCATCAGCAATCGCTGCTGCTTTTGCTTCGTCTGCTTTTGTACCTGCTGCTGCGATAGCTTCTGTTTTTGCTGTATCGATTTTGCCTTCTAATTCTGTTTTAGCCGCTGCCACTTTTTCGTCTGCTTTTGTTCCAGCTTCTGTAATAGCTTCTGTTTTGGCTGTAGCAATTTTGCCTTCTAATTCTGTTTTAGCCGCTGCCACTTTTTCATCTGCTTTTGTGCCAGCTTCTGTTACCGCTGCTTCTCTAGCTCCATCGATTTTACTATCTATTTTTCCTACTGCTGCAGTATTAGCTTCTACCTTTGGTTTTAGCTCATTAATTGCTGCTTCGTTAGCTTCAGATTTTTGTTTATTCGTAGCTACTTGTGCATCACTTGTACTATCTACTGTATCTTTAATGTTAGCAATTGTAGCATTCATTGTACGAATATTAGATTCTACAGCCGTTAAACGTGTCTCTACATCAGCTGCATTCACAATCCCCACACCATTTGCTAAAACCAAAGCTGCCACTACAATAGCCGCTTTTTTCCCATGAGACTTCGCAAACTCGGATGTTACTACATAGCATTGTTTTGTTGCACTATACACAACTTTAAAAATTTGATTCATAGTAATCTTTCTCCTCTAATCTAACACTCAAATATAATAATACTGATAAAGCTGATAAAGTGTAGGCATCATTACAAGTAACTCTCTCTACAATTTCATCTTACCTTCATAATAGCAAAGTTTATTAAGCAAATCAATAAAAAATTTCAAAAATAATACCACCAGTTTGGT